>VBPB01000196.1:12587-22296 GCA_005893365.1 Candidatus Eiseniibacteriota bacterium | reverse complement strand
TTCTGACGGCCACGAAGCGGACCGTGGCGAGCTTCGCGGCCGCGCGTCTCGCCTCGGCGTGCAGCGGCTTGAGCCCGGCGTGCTTGACCCGGTACTCGCCGGTCATCTGCCGGACCACCAGCTCCGAATCCATGCACACGGTGAGCGGCTCGGCCTGGTGCCGGCTCGCCGACTCGAGGCCGGCGATCAGCGCACGGTACTCCGCCACGTTGTTGGTGACCACCCCCAGCGCCTCGCCGCGGGCGTCCACCTCGCGGCCCGCCGGATCGGTCAGGACGAAGCCGAGCGCTCCGGGCCCCGGGTTCCCCCGGGAGCCGCCGTCACAGCGGAGCGTCCACGAGGCCGTGCGGGGGTCTGTCACCACGACAAGGTAGCCGAGTGTCCAGGGAGGCTCAAGCGTGCGGCGTCGCGGGCGGGTCCGCGTCGGGTGTCGTGGCGCTGGATGTCTCCGCCGCCGCGTCGCTCGCGCCCCCCTCCGTCTCCGGCGCCAACCAGCCGGCCGCCGCGAGGGCCTGGGTCGCGTCCGCCTCGCCCCGGCGCCTCAGCTCGGCGGCGTTCGCGGGCGAGAAGCCGTAGAGCCCGCCCGGCAGCACCCGATCCGGCTCGACCACGCACACGCGCGCCGGCTCGCCCGCGGCCGAGGGCGAGCGCGACCATCGCGCCGGCAGGTGCTGCAGTTCCGCCTGCAGATCGCGCCAGTTCCCGATCTCCAGCAGTCGGGCGGCGAGCTCGACCAGGTTGGGCTCCTTGGCGGCACTGGGCGGGCCGCTGCTGGGCGACACCAGCACGACCAGGATGGCGTCGGCGTCGTCGGCCAGCACGGCGTGGAGCGGCTGGTTCGAGAACACCCCGCCGTCCACGAACTCCTGCCCCACGACCGGCACCGGCTCGAACACCACCGGGATGGCCGACGAGGCCACCGCGGCCTCGATGACTTGGTCGGGGCTCCCGAGCGGCATGACCGCCCCGATGGCGTCGGCGATCCGCTCCCGGAAATGCGGGCTCGGGTCCGGCCAGTTGACGAAGTAGCCCATCTGGCCGCTCCGCACCGCGCATGCGCTGATGATGAGATGGGTCTCGGGGCTCATCAGGGCCGCGGGGTCGCCCTGGTCCACCACGCGCTGGATGACGCGCCGGCGCGCCTGGCTGCCCCAGAGTCCCCGGCCGCCGGTCTCGGGCAGCAGGCGTAGAAACAGCCGGCGCAGCCGGTCGCCGGTCAGTCCCGGACGCAGCGCCACCCAGAGCAGCGTGCCCACCAGCAGCAGCGAGGCGCTGAAGCGATGCGGCCACGGCCAGCCGGCCAGCCACGTGACGAGGTGCACCACCGCCCAGAGGCCGAGCAGCCATCCGTACCAGCGGTGCGGCCGATTCGGCCCGTGTGCGCGGGCGAGCCACGCGAGGTAGTCCTCGGCGCCGCGCGAGCCGCCGATGATGACGAGTCCGAGCAGGCCCACCAGCATCCAGGCGAGCACGTCCAGGATGGTCGCGACCACGTCCGGGCGTTCGGCGGCCGCCGCGCGCATGAGCATGCCGGGGCTCAGCTCCGGCGAGCCGGCGATGGTGAGGAGGATCTGGACCGCCGCCAGCATCCCCATGAACGCCCCGAGGGCGCGCACCATCAGCGTCACCCAGTGCAACCCCACGCTCGAGGGACGCAGCGTCGCCCAGATCCGTTCGAGCGGGTCGGTGCGGAATCCGTTGGCCAGCCACAGCACGGCGTTGACCGCGCCCACCGAGACGCCGGCCAGGATGGCGGGGCGGATGCCGGCGCGCTCCAGCACCCGGAGGACGCCGACCTCGTAAGCGCCCAGCGCCCCGCCGCCGCTCAGGACCAGCGCGATGCGACCGAACGGCAGGTCGTCACGACGGCGCATGCTTCGGGACTCCCTCGACGCGGGCGGCGCGGGCACCCTCCTCGCCCGGGCACCGCCACGCGATCAGGCGGGCGAATCGGGCGGCCAGATGAGCAGGCGGCCGCAGCCCTCGCAGGTGAGCAACCGGTCGCCGCGGCGCGCCTCCTGGAGCACCTGGGGCGGCTGCCCGCGGAAGCACCCGCCGCAGGCGCCCTTGAGGATCGGCACCACCGCGCGCCCCCCCTTCGAGACGCGGATGCGTTCGTAGCGCGCCTTGATCCCGGCGCCCAGGCTCGCGAGCAGGACGGCGCGTTCGGCCTCGACGTGGTCCACCCTCGCCTGATCGAGCGCCTCCTCGTCGGCGATCGCGGCCAGGCGCTGTGCCGCCTCGGCCTCCAGGGCGGCCAGATCCTTCTCGAGCGCCGGCTTCTCGGCGTGGCGGCGCTCCTCGGCGTCCATCAGCGTGAGCAGCTCGGTCTCGCGGTCCGACGCCCGCTTCTTGGTGCCGGCGATCTCGTGCAGGAGGGCGGTGTACTCCTCGTTCTTCTTGACCAGCGGGAGTTGGCCCTGGTACTTGCGCTCCTCGGCCACCAACGCCTCGATGTCCTTCTCCAGCTGGCGACGCTTCGCCAGGAAGTCCGTCAGGTCCTTCTTGAGCGCCTCGATCCGGGCCCGTCCGGAGAGCCGCTGCTCCTCGAGGCTCTTGCGCAGCGCCGGGAAGCGCTCGAGGGCCGCCTTGAGCGTCACCAGCCGCTCGTCCAGCCCGTTCAGCGCCCACAGGGTGCGCAGCTCGTCGTTCACCGGGGCCTCCAAACGAACGGCGGGGACGTCGTGAGGACGTCCCCGCCGGTGCGGGTGGCCGTGGGCCGCCGGTCGTCGCGCATCCGCGACGCGCGGCGGCGGCTGGCCTCCGATCGCGCGTGGGCGCGGTGACGGCGTCGCGCTCGTGCCAGGCTCATCCGGTCCTCCCGCGGATCGGGACGTTCACGCGTCGAGACGGGATCCGCCGGCTCGACCTCGGTTGCGCGGGCGATGGATGGTGGGCGGAACAGGGCTCGAACCTGTGACCCCCAGGTTGTGATCCTGGTGCTCTGCCAGCTGAGCTATCCGCCCCCTTACGACCGCGCGCCACGCCACCGCAGCCTCCGCGGCGCCGGCGTCATGGGCCCACCTGGATTCGAACCAGGGTCTCGCCGGTTATGAGCCGGCCGCTCTGGACCGCTGAGCTATGGGCCCAGCGATGGGCGCGCATGCGTCCGTGCGCCAAAAGCCGACTGTTTCTAGCATCGCAGGATGGGGGTGTCAAGCGGTCGGCGGATTCGAGCGACCCGGAGTCGCAGCCGCCTACCGCCCCGTTGACCACCGGCTCACAAGGAAACCCTGACCTGTCGCACAAATCTCGTACACGCCCCCGCTCCGATCCACGAGGAGGTTGCCTTTGCCCACCATGAGGCCCGCGATTGACCGGTTCCGGTAGCGGACGCTTGCGGTCAACTCTCCTTTCGAGTCATACCGCTCCAGGAAGTAGAGCTCCCCCCGCGTCGTCATGAAGTAACGACTCCCTGCCGCATCGACACCAAGGAACCGTCCGCTCTCAGGGTCGGAGGATTCAGCGATCCGGCCCGAGGCGCTCAATGCGGCCGGGGCGCCCACCGCGCGCGCAGCAGACGGTCGCACGCCGTCGCTGTCTGCGATGACGATGGCCGAGCTCCTTCGCCGGTCCAGATCGAAGAGCTCGACCTCCCCCTTCTCGTTCGTGGCGATGCGCGCTGATTGCGCTCTCTGCCTCTGGACTCCATCGAGCGTGACCCGGCCGATCCGCTCATCATCGAACGGGCCCGCCCGAAGCCACGGTCCTTTGATGAGCCTTCGATAGTAGAGCCAGAATCGCTCCGTGGTGCTGGTTCTGTCGTTCAACAGGTAGATCGTCCCATCGCGGCCGACGCACCCGTCGTGGGGCTGGTCATTCTCCGCCTGGAGCGCGGGACCAGGAGTGGATCGCCATCGCGAGGTCGTGGCTGACGTCGAAGACAGGACGTTCAGGCGATTTGCCACGAGGTCGTAGATGTAGACATCGCCGCGATCGCCTAGAAACGCGAACGCGACCGATCCATCTTCGAACGTCCTCGGCTCCCCAGCGCGTCGACTCCACGGAAGCAGGGATACCTTGGTTTCGGCGAACTTGTCGACACGGACGACGGGCATGCCAGAATCAGCCGATGCCCCGCCCGCGCTCAAGTCACCCGCGACCAGCGACGCGACGAGCGGCCCCAGCGCCATCCACATTCGGACGCGAATCCCCTACAACAGCTCGGTATACGCCTTGAGTCGCCGGCTCCGCGTCGGGTGGCGCAGCTTGCGCAGCGCCTTGGCCTCGATCTGGCGGATGCGCTCGCGGGTCACGTTGAAGAACGCCCCCACCTCCTCGAGCGTGCGCTGGGCGCCATCGTCGGTGAGCCCGACGTCGTTCACTTCATCGCGAAGCATGGCGCTCGCGGCCGAATGGGCGGGCGAGACCACGCTGGTGTCTTCGATGAAGTCGCCCAGGTTCGAGTCGTCGTCCTCGCCGATCGGCCGGTCGAGCGAGATCGGCTCCTGCGCGGCCTTGATGATGCTCTTCACCTTGTCCACCGGCAGCTCGAGCCGCTCGGCGATCTCCTCGGGCGTGGGCTCGCGTCCCAGCTCCTGCACCAGGCGGCGCGAGACGCGCACCACCCGGTTGATGTGCTCGATCATGTGCACCGGCACGCGGATGGTGCGGGCCTGGTCGGCGATGGCGCGGGTGATCGCCTGGCGGATCCACCAGGTGGCGTAGGTCGAGAACTTGTAGCCCTTCGTATAGTCGAACTTGTCGACCGCGCGCATCAGGCCGGAGTTGCCTTCCTGGATCAAGTCCAAGAACTCGAGGCCGCGGTTGGTGTAGCGCTTGGCGATCGAGATCACCAGCCGCACGTTGGCCTCGATCATCTCGCGCTTGGCCTGGGCGGTGGCGCGCTCGCCGTCGCGGATCTGGCGGAACAGCTCGAGCAGGTGCTCCTTCGACATCTTGGCTTCGTCTTCCAGCCGCTTCACGTCGCGCCGGACGGTCTTGAGCTCCGCCTGGAACTCGGCGAGCTGCGCGGGCGGGAGACCCGAGTCGCGCTTGACGGCGCGCACCTCGCGCGGACCCTGCTTGAGCCGGCGCGCGAAGGTGTTCATCTCCTCGACGCTGTGCCCGTAGCGCTGCTCCAGGCGGGTGATCGACTCCTCCCAGTCCTGCGCGCGCTGGGCCAGCTCCTTCACCGGCACCGCCAGCACCTCCACGACGCGCGGATTGATCGAGAGCTTGTTCATCTCCTGCGCCAGCTCGGCCTCCACCTTGGCCCAGTTGGCCTGTAGATTCTGGCGCTGCTTCTCGGTCATGCGCGAGCTCTGGCGCACCAGCGTGTCGTTGTAGCGCTTCTGGAGCACGAACACGCGCTCGAGGATCCGCACCGCGCGCTGCCGCTCCTTCTTGAGCGCCAGCTCGGTGGCGGCGTTCTCGTCCACCTTGATGAAGTCCTGGATCTTGAGCAGGCCTTCCTTGAGCTTCTTGAGCATGCCGCGGAGCTCACGGACGGCCGGCTCGGCGCGGAACAAGGCCGAGAGCACCTGCCGCTCGCCCGCCTCGATGCGGCGCGCGATCTCCACCTCGCCCTCGCGGGTGAGGAGCGGCACGCGTCCCATCTCGCGCAGGTACATGCGCACCGGGTCGTCGTAGCGCACCGGTTGCTGCGGCGTGGCCTTGACCGCAGCCGAGGGCTTCTTGTCCTCGATCTTGCGCAGCTTCTTGATGCGCTCCTGGGCCTCCTCTTCGGTCTCGAAGACCTCGATGCGCATCTGGTTGAGCATGCCGTGGATCTCCTCCATGAGCTCCACCTGCACCTCGGGCTCCATCTCCTCGCCGAGCTGCCAGACGATCTGGTCCTCGGTCAGATAGCCCTGCCGCAGCGCCATCGACTTGATCTCGTCGAGCAGCCGCCTGCGGGCCGCCTGCTCGCGGGCCTTGGTCTCCTTGGCACTGCTCTTCTTCTCCCGGCTGGTGCTCACCGCCATGAGATCCCCCGATCGTCGTCGTCCCCGCGCAAGGCTCACCGCTGCGCGTTCAACTCCTTCAAGCTGCGTGCGAGTTCGTCCACTTCGGTCATCAGTCGCGTCGTCTCCGGTCCGTCCGGGGTCCGACCGAGCTCGAGTTTCCGTTCCTTCAACCGCTGGAGCAGCCGTCGCTCCACCATCCGTCGCGCCGCCCCCACCGCCTCCGCCACCCAGTCCTGTCCCGCGCTCCCGCCCGACGCCAGCTCGCGCGCCAGCGCCGCCTCGGCGCCGGTCTCGGGCAGGTCGGCCCGCCCGCTCCACAGCCACGCGGCGAGGGCCCCGCATTCGCCATCCTGGAAATCCGTGAGCTCGACCCGGTCCCGCACCGCGGCGAGGGCCTCGGGGGCCAGGAGGAGGGCGCGCAGCAGCGCCTGCTCCAGATCCTGGCCGCCGCGCCGTTGCGCGCGCACCGCGGCCTTGAGCGGCGCCTCGCTCCCCTGGCCGCCCCGCTGCAGGGCCACCGCCCGCGCCAGCACCGCCTCCGGGAGCCCGAAGACCTGGCTCGCGCGCTCGAGCAGGAGCCGGGCGCGGATCGTGTCGCGCACCTCGGACGCCAGCCGCACCACCATCTGCAGTGCCTTCTCGCGCGGGTCGCCGGGGCCGCCGCCGCGCAGGACGTGGCGCTGGATGAACTCGACCGGGTCGTAGCCGCCCGCGCGCAGCGCCCGCCACGCCTCCGCCCCACCGCGGCGCACCAGCGTGTCGGGGTCGTCGCCCTGCGGCAGGTCGACCACCACCACCTCGAGCCCTTCCGCGAGCAGGACCGCGAGCGAGCGCATCATCGCCTCGCGACCGGCGTCGTCGCCGTCGTAGGTCAGCGCCACCCGGGGGGCGGCGCGCCGCAGCAGCCGCGCCTGGTCGGCGGTCAGCGCCGTGCCCGAGGTGGCGACGGTGTGGGCCAGGCCGGCCTGATGGAGCGCGATGGCATCGAAGTAACCCTCCACCACGACCACCTCGCCCGCCGCGTCGGCGTGGCGGCGTGCCGTCTCCAGCCCGAACAGGAACCCGCCCTTGTGGTAGACGGGCGTCTCGGGCGAGTTCAGGTACTTGGGCGGCTGGTCGCCGAAGGCGCGCGCGCCGAAGCCGATCACCGCCCCGCCGGGGCCGATGAGCGGCACCATCAGCCGGTCGCGGAACCGGTCGTAGATGCCGGAGCGTCCCTCGCGGCGCATCGCGAGCCCCGCCTGCACCAGCACCGCTTCGCCCAGCTTGGGCGCGAGGCGGCTCGACAGATGCTCCCAGCCGTCGGGCGCCACGCCGAGCCGGAAGGCGCGCACGGTCTCGGAGCTAAGGCCGCGGCCCTCCAGATACGCGCGCGCCGCGCGCCCGCGCCTGGTCCAGCGCCTCGAGCAAGGGGGCCCGCACCGCGCGCTCGCCCGGCCGGCGCTCGGGGATCGGGATGCCGGCGCGCCGGCTCAGCAGCTCGACCGCCTCGAGGAACTCCACCTTCTCGGTCTCCTGCACGAAGCGGAACACGTCCCCGCCCGCCTTGCACCCGAAGCAGTGGTAGAACTGGCGATCGGGATTGACCGAGAACGACGGCGTCTTCTCGTTGTGGAACGGGCACAGCCCGGTCCAGTTGCGGCCCACGCGCTTGAGCTGGACCGTCTGGCCGATCACCTCGACCACGTCGCTCGCCGCGCGCACGCGCTCCACCCAGTCGTCGGCGAGACGGCTCACCGCGCGCCCCGACGGGCGCATCGCGGCACTCATCGCATCCTCGCGACCGTCACGCCGCGCCCGCCTTCGCCCACCTCGCCGGGGCGCTGGCCGGCCACCTGCGGATGGCCGCGCAGGTGGCGCTCCACCGCCGCCCGCAGCACGCCGCGACCGATGCCGTGCACGATGCGCAGCTCGCTCAGCCCGCTCAGCACCGCCCGGTCGAGCCCCGCGTCCAGCGTGGTCAGCGCCTCGTCGCTCTCCATGCCGCGCAGATCCACCTGGAGCGGCGGCGGGTCGTCCGACGGGACCCAGGTGCCGGCCACCGGCCGCCTCTCCGCCACCGGCGGGGCCGCCGCGGTCAGCCGGCTGGCATGGCTCTCGATGTTCCATGCGCCGCGCTTGAGGCGCACCCGGCCCTCGGCGTCGGGACCGCTCACGATCTCGGCCTCGACCCCCAGGTCCAGCACCCGCACGCGCTGTCCCGCGGTGAGCGCCGGCGGCGGGGCGACCTCGGGGGCCGGCCCGCGCAGCGCGTCGTGGTCGCGCTCCAGCGCGTGGATCTCCTCGCGCAGCCGGCCGGCGTCGGTGCGCGACTTCTCGTCGCGGCGCGCCTCGCGCTGCACCGTCTGCCACAGCTCGCGCGCCCGGCCCAGCAGGGCCTCGCCCTCGCGGGTGACGCGGCGCCGCTCCTCGGCCAGGCTCGCGCGCGACGACTCGACCGCCGCGCGGTGCTCGGCCGCCTGGCGCTCGGCCTCGCCGCGCGCGGCGGTGAGCGAGACCTCGGCCTCGCGCGCCCGCTGGTGGGCCTGGTTGAGCTCGGCGATCAGCCGCTCGAGCGCCCGGCTCTCGTCGGGCGTGAGCGCGCGGGCGCGGTCCAGCAGCGCCGGCGGGAAGCCGAGCCGCTCGGCCACCGAGAGCGCGTGGCTGGCCCCCGGCACGCCGGGCAGGAAGCGATAGCGCGAGGTCAGCGTCGTCTCGTCGAACTCGAGCGAGCCGTTCATCACGCCCGGGACCTGTCCGGCGATGCGCTTGAGGCTGCCGAGGTGAGTGGTGACCACGCACCAGGCGCCGTGGCCGGCGAAGTGCTCGATCAGCGCGCGGCCCAGGGCGGCGCCTTCCTCGGGGTCGGTGCCGGCGCCCAGCTCGTCGCAGAGCAGCAGGCTCGAGGGGCTGGCCGCGGCGGCCATGCGCCCGAGCACCTGCAGGTGGGCCGCGAACGACGAGAGCCCCTGGTCCACCGACTGACCGTCGCCCAGGTCCACCTCCATGCTCGCGATCTCGGGCACTTCGCTCCCCTCGTCGGCCGTCACCGGGAATCCGGCGTGGCTCAACGCCACGCTCAGTCCCACGGTCTTCAACAGCACCGTCTTGCCCCCCATGTTCGGGCCGCTCACCAGCACCACCCGGCTCGCCTCGCCCAGCTCCAGATCGAGCGGCACCACCGCCCGTCCCCCGTCACGCTCCGCCATCCGCAGCAGCGGGTGACGCGCCTGCTTGAGCCGCAACCGCGCCCCGCCGGGCGTCAACGCCACGCCGCCGAACTCCCGCGCCCACCGCCCCCGCGCCCGCAACCCATCGAGATGCGCCAGCGCTCCTTCCAGCGCGCGCAACGCCTCGCCCGCGTCGACCACCGCCCGCGACAGTTCCCGCAGGATGCGCCGCTCCTCCTCGCCGGTCGCCGAGCGCACCTCCAGCAGCCGGTTGTTCGCCTCGCACGCCTCGAGCGGCTCGACGAACAGCGACTGCCCGCTCCCCGACACGTCGTGCACGATGCCCCGCCGCCGCGGGAAGCCCGCCGCCGGCACCAGCGCCACGAACCGGTCGCCGTGCCGCGTCACGTAGGCGTCGGCGCCGAAGCCGGCCGACCACTTCATCAGCTGCTGCTGCAGTCGCTGCTCGCCCGCCGCCAAGTCGCCGCGCAGGCGCTTGAGCGCCGGCGAGGCCGAATCGCGCAACCGTCCGTCCGGCTCGAGTGTCGCCGCCAGCCGGTCGCGCAACGCCCCCAGCGCCGGGATCGCGTCCACCACCTCGGCCAGCGCCGGATACCGGGTACCAAGCTCGTCCGTCCACGCGCCGCGCGT
>VBPB01000196.1:11785-12456 GCA_005893365.1 Candidatus Eiseniibacteriota bacterium | reverse complement strand
CCGAGGCGATGGCCGCTCGGGCCGTCTCGCTCGTGGCACGCTCCGCGACCGCCGCGGTCACGCGATGGAACTCGAGTAATCGAAGGGAATGCTCGTCCACGCCGCTGATGCTCCCGCGGCCCCGCCTCGCCTCAGCTCGCCTTGGCCCGGGACCCGCCCTCGCGCAGGCGCTCGGCGCGCCGGCGCGCCGCGAGGAACCGATCCTTGAGCCAGCCGCTCCCGGGGACCACGCCTTCGCCCATCGAACACACCTCCGCGGCGACGCCCATCACCGGCACGGTCGTGCGCGCGCGTGCGGCCGCCAGCGCCGGACCGTCGAGCGGCGCCGGTTCCGGCCCCGAGCCCGCCAGGACCGCGCCCAGCTCGCCGGTCCCGGTGAAGCACCACTCGCCCGGCTCGCCACATCGCCGGATGGCCTCGGCCAGCCGCGCGCACTCCTGGTCACGCTCCGCGCGGACGCTCAGGGGGCGGGCCGAGGCGATGGCCGCTCGGGCCGTCTCGCTCGTGGCACGCTCCGCGACCGCCGCGGTCACGCGATGGAACTCGAGTAATCGAAGGGAATGCTCGTCCACGCCGCTGATGCTCCCGCGGCCCCGCCTCGCCTCAGCTCGCCTTGGCCCGGGACCCGCCCTCGCGCAGGCGCTCGGCGCGCCGGCGCGCCGCGAGGAACC
>VBPB01000196.1:0-11675 GCA_005893365.1 Candidatus Eiseniibacteriota bacterium | reverse complement strand
CGTGCCCACAGCCGCGCCGACCAAGCCGCCCGCGGCGCGATCGAGCCAGCCGAGCGGTCCTTCCCGCACGGCCCGCCCGAGACGGTCACCCCACCATTGGAACAACGCCGCCAACGCGAGACCGGAGAGGGCGGCGACCAGCCAGCGCAGGACCACGAAGACCACGACCGGCCGCGCCCCAAGCCAGTGAGCCGCCACCCAGCCGGAGACGAAGACGGCGGCCCACAGACCGGTGAGCGCGCCGAGGATCGCGAAGACCTGCGCGGTGGCGCCGGTCGCGATCCCGCCGATCGCGCACGCGAGCAGCAGGAGGATCAGCGCCCAGTCCAGCCAGGTCAGCCCCAATGCCTGTCCCAGTTCCGCTAGTTCTCCTGTCGACGGGCCAGGTTCTTCCGCTTGGCCGCGTTCAACTTGCGCTTGCGCCGTTCGCTTGGCTTCTCGAAGTGTTGGTGGCGGCGCAGATCGGAAAGGATCCCCGCCTTCTCACACTTCTTCTTGAAGCGGCGCAGGGCGCTCTCGAAGGACTCGCCGTCCTTCACCCTGATGCCGGGCAATGAATCGCCCCCTCTCTACCGTTCGTTCGAGGATTTGCAGGTGTCTGGACACGACGTGATACACCCGCCGCGGGGACGGTGGGCGGGCGAAAATAACAAACGCAGTCTATGGCCCGGCTCGTCCAGCGTCAAGCCCCCAAGCGACTTCCGGCATCGTTTGATGCGGCCGGGACGGCCGCGGACCACCAGCAGGCCCAGGCCAGCGTCGCGGTCTCCGATCGTAAGCGGCTATCCGACAGCGCGATAGCATGAAAACCTCGCGCGGTGGCCGAATCACGCTCGGCCGGCGAAAGCCCCGCCGCGGGGCCGACCAGCCCGATCGCCACACCCTTGGGTGGCGGCGGAACGCCCGAGGCCGGAGGGCCGTCGGCATCCGCCAGCCAGGCCGATGCATCGTCCGGAAGGCCGGCCGTGGCCGCGTCGAGCGGCAGCGGGGTGCGGACGTCCAGCCGGAACCGGCGCCGGGACTGCCGCAGCGCCGCCACCGCCAGCCGCTGCCAGCGTTCGTGGCGGTGCGCCGCCCGCGCCCACGCCCCGCGCTGGCAGTCCACCGGCTGGAAGACGGTGACGCCCAGCTCCGCCAGCTTCTCGACCAGCCAGTCGCCGCGTTCGCCCTCGGGGGCACCGGCCAGGACCCACGCCGCGCGCGTGGCGCGCGCGCGCTCGCACGACTCGACCTCGACCGAGGTCTTGGGCCCGCGATCCAGCACGCGCAGGACCGCCAGCCCGCCGCGGCCATCCGTGGCGCTCACGCGCTCGCCCGGTCGCACGCGGCAGACGCGCGACACGTAGCGGCTCTCGTCCTCGGGGAGCACCATCCGCTCGCCGGGCGGCGGCAGGTCGGGCAGCACCAGGAACGACGGCGCCGCCTCAGCCGGCAAGACTGTCCTTCACGCGCTCGAACAGCGACTTGCCCGGCCGCGGCGGCTTGAGCCCTTCGCCGCGTCCCAGCTCTTCGAGCTGCTTGCGCTCGGCCCCGCTCAGCTTGGACGGCACCCAGACGATGAGCCGGGCGAGCAGATCGCCGTGCCCGCCGCGCAGGCCGGGCAGCCCCTTGCCGCGCACGCGGGCGATCTTGCCGGTCTGGGTCCCGGCGGCCACCTCCACCGCCGCCGCGGCCCCGTCGAGGGTGGGCACCTCGATGCGGCCGCCCAGGGCGGCGGTCGCGAAGCTGATCGGGACGTCCACGCGCAGGTCATCGCCCGCGCGGTCGAACACCGGATGCGGCTTCTCCTCGATCAGCACGATCAGGTCGCCGGCCGGACCCCCGTGCGGCCCCGCGTCCCCCATGCCGCGCAGCGGGATGAAGTTCCCGGTCGAGACCCCGGCCGGCACCTTCACCGAGATGGTCTCGCTCTGGGAGACCCGCCCCTCCCCCTCACAGTCGCGGCACGGCTCGCGCAGCGTGCGGCCCTCCCCGTGGCAGCGCGGGCAGGTGGCGATGTTGACGAACTGGCCGAAGAACGACTGCTGGACATGGCGCACCTGGCCACGCCCGTCGCACTGCCGGCAGATCGCCTCGCCCTTGCCGCCGCGCCCGCCACACGTCGCGCACACGTGCAGGTGCTTGACGCGGATCTTCTTCTCGACCCCCGAGGCGATCTCCTCCAAGCCGAGCTTGAGGCGCACCTGCAGGTCGTCGCCGCGGCGCGGCCCGGCCGCCCCGCCGCGGGCGCCGAACAGGTCCTCGAAGCCGCCCTCACCGCCGAAGTCGCGCATGAAGGCGCGCAGCGCGTCGGCGAGGTCGAAGCCGCTGAAGTCGCCCGGCGCCGGCGCCCCCTCGGTGGCGGCGTGGCCGAAGCGGTCGTAGCGCGCGCGCTTCTGCTCGTCGCGCAGCACCTCGTAAGCCTCGGTGGCCTCCTTGAAGCGCTGCTCGGCCGCCTTGTCGCCGGGATTGCGGTCCGGGTGGCTCTCGAAGGCGATCTTTCGATACGCCTTCTTGATCTCGTCGTCGCTGGCGCCCTTGGCGACGCCCAGGACCTCGTAGAGGTCGCGCCGCGCCATCTAGTGTCCCGTCCCAGGAGTAGCTTGCCAGTCGGCCGCCGCTGCATCCCGGCCGACTGCGTTGCTCCTCCTCGATGTATCCCCTTGATACGACTTCGTCGTCGCGCCTTGTCGGCCGGGCGCGTCGGCAGCCTTGGTGGTCAAGCGACTCCTGGGACGGGACACTAGCGACTCTCCCCGGCCGGCGCCCGCGACACCACCACGCGCGCCGCCCGCAGCGCCCGGTCCCCGCGGCGGTAACCCTTGTGCACCACCTGGACCACGAGGCCCGGTGCGGTCTCGGCGGGAGCGTCCACCTCGAGCAGCGCCTCGTGGAACGCCGGGTCGAACGGACGCCCGATCGGGTCCTCGACCGCCACGCCCCGCCGGGCGAGCCCGTCGCGCAGCCGCTGGGCCACCAGCGCCACGCCGTCGATCCACGCGCCCGCCGCGGCCGCGGTGCGCGCCGCCTCCAGCGCGCGCTCCAGGTCGTCCAAGGCCGCCACCATGTCGAGCAGCACGTCCTCCTCGGCCGCGCGCCGGCCCTCGTCCCATTCGCGGCTCGCCCGCCGGCGGAAGTTCTGCAGCTCGGCCTCGGCGCGCAGCCAGCGGTCCTTGTAGTCGGGCGCTTCCTCAGCGGGTGCTTCCGGGGCGCTCGGGCTGGTCTCCTCCACGCCGCCTCCCGCCGCCCCCTCGTTCGTCGCGCCGGCGGCCGCATCCTCGCTGCCGGGCGCGGGTGCGCCGGCCGCGTCGGACGGATCGGGGTCGTCGCGCCGGCGTGTCACGGGACTGGATTCCTTCATGGTCGGGGCTCCTGGTGCGGGCCGGGCGGGCCCTGGGGCCGGGCGCGGCCTTGGGGCTCGGGCGTCGGCCGAGCCTAGATCAGCTCGGCGACGCGGCGGCCGACGGCGTCGACGATCGAGAACACCCGGGCGTAGTCCATGCGCAACGGACCCAGCACGCCCACCGCCCCCCGCCGCTCGCCCGGCAGCGGGAAGCTGACCAGGCTGCAGCTGCTCAGCGCCGCGTCCTCGTCGAGCCCG
Source organism: Candidatus Eiseniibacteriota bacterium (assembly GCA_005893365.1). GTDB lineage: Bacteria > Eisenbacteria > RBG-16-71-46 > RBG-16-71-46 > RBG-16-71-46 > WS-11. The sequence continues at coordinate 8,095 of VBPB01000196.1, read as the reverse complement.
ACGCGCACCGCGGGATGGCCTTCGATGCCGTCGATCATCAATCGATCCAGCGGCGGCCCGTTCTCGACCACCCGCAGCAGCGGGCCCAACTCGGGCCGGCCGGCGAACTCGGGCTGCTCGGCGATGTGCCCGGCCCCGGCGCTGAAGCGTGCCGATGGCTGGAGCGGCGCCCACCGGGCGGCGGCCGAGTGCGCCACCAGGCGCACGGCGCTGCGCCGCACCAGCTCCGGGTCGGCGGCCAGCCGCTCGCGCACCTCGGTCAGGTCCCGGCCGATCAGCCGCTCGCGCAGGACGGCCGCCACCTCCTCCAGCTCGCCGCGCTCGAGCGGGCTGTCCAGCTCGAGCATGAGCGTGCGCACGGTCCCGCCCGCGAGCCCGAGGATCATCAATGCCCGCTGCGCGTCGAGCGGCTCCAGCTCGAGCGAGGCGAGGTGCTCGTGCTCGACCGGGGCGGTGAGCGCCAGCCCGAGCTGATGGGTGAGCTCGGAGAGCAGGCGCGACGCCTCGCCCAGCAGGTGCTGCACGTCGTCGGCCGAGCGCCGCAGGGTCTCGTCCACCTGGCTCAGCAGCTCGGGCGGCAGGGCCGCCGGCGTCAGCAGGTGGCGCACCAGGAAGTCGTAGCCGCTCCCGCTCGGGACGCGCCCGGCCGAGGGGTGCGTCCGCGCCAGCAGGCCCAGCTCCTCCAGCTCCGCCAGGGAGCTGCGGATGCTCGCCGGCGAGAGCGGGATGCGGGCGTGCTGCGCCAGGGCCTCGGACCCGACCGGGCGGGCGCTGGCGCCGTGCAGGGTCACCAGGGCCACGAACACCTCGCGCTGCCTCGAGGTCAGCTCGGGGTCCTGCTGGCTCACGGCACCCGGGAAAGCAGGATGGGACATGACGTCAGGTTACGGAGGCCGTCGCAAGCCTGTCAAATGCGGGCGCCCCCGCGTGCGCCCCGCGATCCGCCTCGCGCCGTGCCGCCGGCCGGTCAGCGGCCGCCATCAGCCAGGCGATGACGTCGTCGGCGAGGAAGCGATGCCCGGGCGGGATGCGCACGCCGCCCTCCGTGGCCTCGAGCCGGCCGGTGGCGAGCCCGGCTTGGAAGGCGCGTCCGTAGCGCGCGGTCACCTCCGCCCAGCGCGCCTGGGCGTGATCACCGGCGTCAAGCCCGGTGGCGAGGCGCAGCCCGAGCATCACGATCTCGTCCGCGCGCGTGCGCGCGCTCTCGGGCTCGGCGGTGTCGCAGGCCCGGCCGGATTCCAAGGCGTGGGCCCAGTGGTCGAGCCGGTAGTGGTTGCCGGTGCGCATCCCCCGCCACAGTCCGTGGGCCGAGGGGCCGAGGCCCAGATAGTCGCGGCGCAGCCAGTAGACCAGGTTGTGGCGCGCCTCGGCGCCGGGACGGCAGAAGTTCGACGTCTCGTAGGGGCTGAAGCCCGCGGCCGCCAGGCGGTCGCCCAGCGTCGCATAGAGGTCCGCCTGCTCGTCCGCGTCGGGGACCGTGGTCCTCCCCCGCAGCACGTCGTCGCCGAGCGGGGTCCCCGCCTCGGGGATGAAGCAGTAGGCCGACAGATGCTCGGGGTCGAGCGCCAGCGCCCGCTCGACCGTGGCCGCGAAGCGCGCGGGGGTGTGGCCGGGGAAGCCGAACATCAGGTCGAGCGAGAGGCGGCGGAAGCCGTGGGCCCGGGCGAGGGCCAGATGCGGCCGAGGCGGGCGAGCTCCTCGGGATCGAAGCTCTGAGCGCCCATCGACAGCCGGTTGATCCCCGCCGCCGCCCAGGCGTCCAGCAGCGCCGGCCCGACCGTCTCGGGATTGGCCTCGAGCGTGATCTCGGCGCCTCGGGCGATGGCGAAGTTGGCGCGCAAGCGGTCCCACAGCGCGCGGAAGTGGCGGGCCGAGAGCGCCGAGGGCGTGCCGCCGCCGAAGAACACCGAGCTGAACGCCACGCCCGAGGCCTCCGGCGCCCGCCGCTCGGCCTCGCGCGCGACGCCGGCGAGGTAGCGCGTCACCGCCGCCGCCGAGAGCGACCCGCTCGAGAAGTCGCAGTAGCTGCAGCGCACCGCGCAGAAGGGCACGTGCACGTAGAGCCCGAGGCGGGCCTCGGCGCGCGCCCGCGGCCCGGGCCCTTCCCGTGCCCCGGCGACCGCGCCCGGCGAGCCTTTGGGCCGTGGGTTCATTGGATCAGGTGCAGGAGCCGGTTCCAGCGCGGCCAGTTCTTGTCCCCATCCCAGGACCAGTAGAGGAAGATGGCGCGCCCCTTGACGAGATCCATGTTCAGCGTGCCCCAGTAGCGGCTGTCGTTCGAGTTGTCCCGGTTGTCCCCCATCATGAAGAACTCGCCCGCGGGGACCGTGAACGGGCCGTAGTTGTCGCGGTAGTCGTAGCCGGCCGGTTTGACCGCCGGGTCGGTGTGGATCGTGTAGGGCTCGTTGAGGGCCACCCCGTCCACGCTCACCTGCTTGTTGCGGATCTCCAAGGTCTCGCCGCCGGTCGCGATGCAGCGCTTGATGTAGTCCTTGCTCGGGTCCCCCGGGAACTGGAACACGATCACGTCGCCGCGCTTGGGATGCCGCAGGCCCGGCAGGCGGATGTGGGTGAACGGGATCTTGGGTCCGTACTCGAACTTGTTGACGAACAAGAAGTCGCCCACCAGCAGCGTGTCCTTCATCGATTCCGAGGGGATGCGGAACGCCTGGATCACGAAGGCGCGCAGGAACAGCGTGATGACCAGCGCCCACAGCGCCGCCTCGACGTACTCGCGGACGACCGAACGCGACTTGCTCGTCATGATCCTCCCTTGGCCTGGCTAACGCCCGACCTTGAGCACCGCCAGGAACGCCTCCTGCGGCACTTCGACGGTCCCGATCTGCTTCATACGGCGTTTGCCTTCCTTCTGTTTCTCGAGCAGCTTCCGCTTGCGCGTGATGTCACCGCCATAACATTTCGCGGTCACGTTCTTGCGGATCGCGCCCTGGGTCTCGCGGGCGATCACCTTGCTGCCGATCGCCGCCTGGATCGCCACCTGGAACATCTGCTTGGGGATCAGCTCCTTGAGCTTGGCGCACAGGTCCGCTCCCCAGGCATAGGCCTTGTCCTGGTGGACGATGGTCGAGAGCGCGTCCACTGGCTCGCCGTTGAGCAGGATGTCGATCTTGACCACGTCCCCCTCACGATACCCATCATACTCGTAGTCCAGCGAGGCGTACCCGCGCGAGACCGACTTCAAGCGGTCGTAGAAATCGAGCACGATCTCCGCCAGCGGCAGCCGGTAGGCGACCCGCACCCGCTTCTCCTCCAGGTAGTCCATGCTCCCGAAGATGCCGCGCCGCTCCTGGCAGAGCTTCATGATGTTCCCCATGTACTCGGTCGGGGTCAGGACGTGGGCCAGCACGTACGGTTCCTCGATGGTGGCGATGGTGTTGGCGGGCGGCATCTGGCTCGGGTTGTCCACCACCAGCAGGTCGCCGCTCCGGTACCCGCGGCGCAGCCGCTCCTGCACGATCTCCATGTGGAGCAGCCCCAGGAAGCCGCAGCGGAATCCGAAGCCCAGCGCCACCGAGGTCTCGGGCTCGTAGATGAGCGAGGCGTCGTTGAGCTGGAGCTTGGCCAGCGCCTCCTTGAGCTCGTCGTACTGCTCGGCCTCGATTGGATAGAGGCCCGAGAACACCATCGGCTTGACCTCGCGGAAGCCCGGGAGCGGCTCGAGCCCGGTCGCCTCCGCCGCCGCCAGCGTGTCGCCCACCCGCGCCTCGGCCACGGTCTTGACCCCGGCCACGACGTAGCCCACCTGGCCCGCCCCGAGCGACGGCAGCGGCTCGAGCTTGAGCCGCAGGCGCCCGACCTCGCTCACCTCGTACTGGCGTCCGGTGGAGACGAAGCGGATCAGGTCCCCGGGCTTGACCGCCCCATCCACGACCCGCACCAGGGCCACGACCCCCCGGTACTGGTCGAACTTGGAGTCGAAGATGAGCGCCCTAAGCGGCGCGTCCGGGTCCCCCGCGGGCGGCGGGATCTCGGCGATCACCTGCTCGAGCAGGTCCTGGACGCCGAGTCCGGTCTTGGCCGAGAGCCGCAGCACGTCCTCGGCCGCGACCCCGGTGACGTGCTCGATCTCCAGTGCCACGTCGTCCGGGCGGGCCACCGGCAGGTCCACCTTGTTGATGGCGCCGACGATCCTGAGCCCCTGCTCGCGGGCGAGCAGGAAGTTGGAGAGCGTCTGCGCCTCGATGCCCTGCGAGGCATCCACCACCAGCACCGCGCCCTCGCACGCCGCCAGCGAGCGTGAGACCTCGTAGGTGAAGTCCACGTGCCCGGGGGTGTCGATCAGGTTGAGCTGGTAGGTCTCGCCGTCGCGCGACCGGTACTCCATCGCGATCGCGTGCGACTTGATGGTGATGCCCTTCTCGCGCTCCAGGTCCATGTCGTCCAGCACCTGCGCCTTCATCTGCTGCGGCGTCAGGGTGTGCGTCAGCTCGAGCAGGCGGTCGGCCAGCGTGCTCTTGCCGTGGTCGATGTGGGCCACGATGCAGAAGTTCCGGATGTGACGGAGGCGCGGGTCGCTCAAAACCGCCATCCCAGGCGCAGGTGCGCTCCCGCGGGCTTGGTCTCGCCCGGCAGCGCGGGGTCGATCCGGAAGTCGGCGTCGAAGCTGCGGAAGTGGGCATCGATGTAGGCGTCGAGCAGGGCATACGCCAGCACGCCCGCCGCCACCCAGCGCCGGCTGATCGCCTGATCGAGCAGGGTGTTGTAGACGGCGACCGCGCGGTTGTAGGCGTCGGAGGCCTCCCGGTTGGCGATGTTCGCGACCGCCAGCGCCGCCTCCGCCGCGTCGATGCGCGCCTGGTCGCCCGACGCCTGCGCCGCCGCCAGCTCGGCCTGGGCCGCGGCCACCTGATCCGTCGTCATGGCGAGCGTCCCGAGGCGATCCTTGGCCACGCCATTCAGGTTCGAGAGCCGGCGCTCGTCGTGGATCAGGCGCACGCGCATCACGCCGTCCCCCACCGCGACCAGCGCCGCCTTGATCCAGGCGTGGTTGTGCGCCTGGCCCCAGCCCGGGACGACGAGCGAGCGCAGCATCACCCAGTGCGGTTGGTCGAAGCGCGCCTCCGGCGGGAGCGTGCGGGGCTTGCGCGGCCCGGTGCGCACGCTGTCGGCCTCGTCCCAGGCACCGGCCTGGTCTTCCGGCGTGGCGGTGGTGTCCGTGGGCGCGACCAACCGCCGTGCGGCGCTGTCGGCACGAGCCGGCGCCGGGTTCGACGCGCGCTCGGCCGGGGGACTCGCCGCCTTCACCACGCTGTCGCCCGCGGCCATCGGTGCCGCGGCGCCCCGGGCCACGGCGGGGCCCAAGGCGCAGAGCACCGCCACCACCGCCACCACCGCCGCCACGAAGGATGGCGGGAACGCGTGGGAATCGAACCCACCTCGGACGCTGACGCCCGACCGCAGGATTTGAAGTCCCCGGAGGCCACCAGACCTCATTCGTTCCCGCACGCGCATAGTTGCCAGTAGTACCACACACCTGGGCAGCGTGGCGTGCCCTGTGGCGCGGACGCTTTGGCGGTCCCGGGATGGTGATGATGGCCACGCTCGCACCGATGGAGGACTGACGATGCACACGCTCGCGCACGACAGCGACACCGACACGCTGGCGCCGCTACCCCGGTCGCGCACGCACACCGGGCGCACCCTGCTCCAGCCGCTCGACGACCTGCGCGAGCTGCTGGCCCTGCTGACGGCGGGCAATCACTGGCGGGCGCGGTGCGTGAAACTGGTGCTGGCGGAGCGGTACCACGAGGCCCCACGCCCACGGCCTGCGCCCCGGAGCGGTGGCCAGCGCGGTGCGCGCTCGCGGCGGACCTGCCCATGATCCCGGTGGTACGCTCCCGGCTCACCGGGGCGGCAGGCCCTTCCGCATCATCCGCACGCCGCACTCCTGCCGGGCGACGTGCACCCGTGGAGGGCGTCATGTTCCTCAAGCGCGTGTTCTACGCCAGCGTGTCCGTCCTTATGCTCGCGCTCGCCTTTCACTTCGGGGCCGTGAGCGCGGGGGCGCAGGCGCCGGGGAATCCGATTGCCGCGGCGTTCATGGGAATCAACAACTCCTACATGTTGGCCATCACCTCCAACGGAGACGTCTATCGAGGCGGCAACCCTCAAGGTGATGTCTGGACGTATTCGGGCAACATATTCTCCAGCGGTCCCGTCCCTACCGCGCACGAGACGCTCGGCGGCCTGAAGGTGAAGTACCGGTAGCCCGCCTCGGGTGTAGAATCCTCCCGGCACGCCGGACCGAGCGCGGGCGCGACCGCACCCGCCACGCCCGGCATCATCGGGAGGCCGTCATGGTCAAGGGTCGGGCATTCTTCCACGTCTGCGCGGGGCTGTTCCTGCTCGCGTTGTCCTACCACCTGGGGGCCCGAAACGCTACGGCACAGGCGGCCGGCGGTCAGGTTGCGGCAATGGCTGGTATCTCATCGGGCGGGGTTCCCATCTGGCTCGTGGCCACGCCGGACGGCGACATCTACTCGAACCTCAACCCGCACAATGGCAGTCCGTGGACCCGCCAAGCCAACGTCTTCACTGGCGGCCCGACGCCCGTGCAGCCGTCCACGTGAGTCAATGCCATTCTTCGTTGAAATGTGACGGCCCCACATGTCAGGCCGCAGCCTGACGCTTCGTGATGCCCATCTCGCGCTGAATCGCAGCGCGCAATGTCGGCAGGTGCTTCATCCCGCGCACGCGCCGCAGCCGCGGCTCGATCTCGAGCAGCGCCGTCGCGACCCAGCGCTGCTTCTGCTCGCTGTTCCGGTAATGGTCGACGTGATCGGTGAGCCGCCCGACGTGGGCCTGGACCGACTCGATCACGTTGGTGGTCGCGAACGACAGCCGCAGCTCCTCGGCCAACCCCAGACGATGCAGGGTCAGCGTCTCCTCGAGCCCCTCGTCCAGACTCTTGGCCGCCGACTGGTTCATCAGCGCCAACTCGCTGCGCGTCCGCTTCAGCGCCGCCTTGGCTTGCTCGTAGGTCGGCTGTTGCCAGGCGGCTTGGAGCTCTCGGGCAGGTACTTCAGCACGTTCTCGCGCTTGTGCCAGCGGCAGCGCTGGATCACCGCCGCACGCCCGAACACCTCGCGCACCCCCCGATGGAATCCCTTCGCGCCGTCCACCACCACCAGCAACCCCTGCTCGTAGCGCAGCCCGCGCGCCACCAGCGACTTGAGGAACGCCCGGCACACCGTCGTGTTCTCGCTCCCCGTCTGCACCATCCCCAGCATCACCTTCTGGCCCTCGAGCGTGACGCCGATCGCGATCACCATCTCGTCGTCACCGAAGCTCTTCCCGTCCACGAACAGCGCCACCAGGTCCTGGCCCGACAGATCCCGTTCCATCAGCGCCTGCAGCTTGGCCGCGCTCGCTCGGATGAACCGCCGCGACACCGTCGAGGCCGACAGCCCGAACACCTCCGGCACCAGCGCCGCCGTCTCCTGGTAGTTGCGGCATCCCAGCCCGCGCAGCACCCGACCCATCAGCTGGGCGTCCCCACCGCGCGGCTCCTGCAGTCGCTCGTACACCGGCAACCGCACCTCCTGATCCGCGTGGACGTCGCGCACCCGCGGCACCCGCACCGGCACCTTCTGATCTGCCAGGTACACCGAGCCATGCTCCCGACCCCAACGGTAGTAGCGGCGATCGTCCGGTCCCCGCTGGTAGCGCGGCCCCGCCAGTGCGGTCACCGCCGCCTTCAACTCGTCTTCCACCGCCTTCAGACCCAGTGGGATCAGCGCCTGGATTACCTCGACCCGCGCGTCCAGCTCCGCCAGCGCTCGCGCTGCCTCGTCGGTGCGGAGAACTTCGAGCTTCCGCTGACTCGGCTTCCGTTCTACCTTGCTCATCGATGGCTCCTTGTTGGGAATGGTCCGATCCACCTCGCAGTGAACCGGCCCATACTACTTGGAGCCGTCTTCTTTTCAACGAAGGCTAGCACTCACTCCACTGGGGAACGACGCCGGGTCAGAACTTCATCTATGTCCACTTGAACCGGGTGATCAAGGCGTACGACCTCGACATGATCTATGTCTCCGGCCCGGGACACGGCGGACCGGCGGTCGTGGCGAACACC
>VBPB01000195.1:9410-9992 GCA_005893365.1 Candidatus Eiseniibacteriota bacterium | reverse complement strand
GACGATGGACGACATGGCGGCGGCGCCGCTGCGTCCCCTCCGGGTGAGCACCGCCCCCTTGTAGAGGTCCGCGGTCACCGTGGAGGGGAGGAAGAAGGCGATGAACCGGCCCTCGAGGGTGAGCCGGAGCAGGGAGCGGAACCGCGGCGGGTCGGCCACGCCGCGCAGCAACTGACGCCACTTGAGGGTGGACAGGGACTCGTCGCAGACGTAGGCCGCCAGCGACGCCAGGAAGAACGGCCACGAGGCGCGCTCGAGCGTGGCGATCAGCTCGCGCGGATGGACGATGCGCAGGAGCAACGCCAGGCAACCGGCGGCGACGGCGAGGCGCAGGATGAGGCCGAGCGGGCTCTTGCGCGGAGGCGTCGCGGGGGTTCCCGCGAGCGCAGGTGGCGGCGGATCGTCCATGAAGGCGCGGCCTCGGCGGTGGTGAGTCGTGAGACGATGCCGGCGCAGCATAGCACCCATGGTGCTCCGGAGAATGGTGTCGGCGCCTGCGCAGCGCGAGGGCATGCGCGAGGCGAGCGCGCCCCAGACGCCCCGGGTGAGGAGCTGCGCCGTCGCGCGGGGCACGGCTTCGCC
>VBPB01000195.1:0-9399 GCA_005893365.1 Candidatus Eiseniibacteriota bacterium | reverse complement strand
GTTGCCGGCGGGACGCGGCCCTCATGTACTATGTCCCAGGCCCCGCAGGGATGGCGTGGGCAGCCGCCGGCGTGCCCCGGCGGAGCGGCCCGATGGAGGAGGCTCGATGAGAAGGGATCTCTCGGCGCTGGCCCGCGGCACGTTCGACGTCGTGGTCGTGGGGGGCGGCATCTGTGGCGCCTGCGCGGCCTGGGACGCGGCGCTGCGCGGCCTCTCGGTCGCGTTGCTCGAGCGCGGCGACTGGAGCGGGGCCACCTCGGCGCACTCCCTCAAGGTGGTCCACGGGGGCATCCGCTACCTGCAGCACGCGGACATCGAACGCGTGCGCGAGTGCTCGTTCGAGCGCTCGGCCTTCCTGCGCATCGCGCCGCACCTCGTCCATCCGCTGCCCTTCGTGGTGCCCACCTATGGGCTCGGCATGCGCGGGAAGGCGGTCCTGGGCGTCGCCTTCCAGCTGCTCGGCGTCCTGACCGCCGACCGCAACCGCGACCTGACCGACCCGGCGCGCCGGATCCCGGGCGGGCGGCTCATCTCCAAGGCCGAGGTCCTGGCCATGTTCCCGGGGCTCGTCGACGAGCACGGGTTGACCGGCGCCGGCGTGTTCCACGACGGCCAGCTCCACGACCCGCCGCGGCTGGTGCTGTCGGTGGTGCGCGCGGCGGCCGAAGCCGGTGCGGTGGCCGCGAACCACTGCGAGGTGGAGCGCCTGATCGTCTCGGACCGTCGCGCGGTGGGCGTCACCGCCGTCGACCGGCTCTCAGGCGGGCGGTTCGAGGTGCGCGCCCGGACCGTGCTCAACGCGGCGGGGCCCTACGCCGAGGAGTTGCTGGTGCGCAGCGGCCTCCAGCCGCGCCGGGTGATCCCGCTCTCGCGTGACATGGCGATCGTGGTCCCGCGGCCGATCATCCGCCAGGGAGCGCTGGCCATGCAGACCAAGTATCGAGACCCGGCCGCGGTGCTCTCGCGCGGCAACCGCCACCTCTTCATGGTGTCGTGGCGCGGGTACACGCTCATCGGCGTCAACAGCCGCATCTACGAGGAGACGCCGAGCGAGCTGGGCGTGACCGAGGCCGAGGTGTGCGGTTTCCTGGACGAGATCAACCAGGCCAATCCCAGCCTCCGCCTGACCCTCGACGACGTCTCGGTCGTGAACGCGGGGCTGCTGCCGTTCGGCGAGAACACCGGGGCCTCGGCCGACCTCACCTTCGGCAAGCGCTCGCACTTGATCGACCACGCCACCCGCGGCGGCATCGAGGGGCTGGTGACGGCGATGAGCGTGCGCTACACCACCGGCCGCATCGCCGCCGAGAAGGCGGTGGACCTGGCGTTCGCCAAGATGGGCCGCGCGGCGCCGCCGTGCCGGACCGCCCGGACCCCGGTCCACGGCGGGGCGATCGCGCGGATCGACGACCTGGTCGAGGCCGCCGTGCGCGAGCGCCCGGCGTGGCTCAGCCCCGAGAGCGCCCGTCACCTGGTGCGCTCGCACGGCTCGGACCATGGTGCCGTGGTGCGTCTGGCCGAGGAGAGCCCGCCGCTGCGCGAGACGCTGGGGACCTCGCCGGTGCTCAAGGCCGAGGTCGTCCACGGCGTGCGCATGGAGATGGCCCAGCGCCTCACCGACGTGGTGCTGCGGCGGACCGACCTCGGGACCGGGGCCCATCCCGGGGCGGCGGTGGTCGCCGAGTGCGCGCGGCTGATGGCGGGCGAGCTGGGCTGGGACGCGGCCCGGGTGGAGCGGGAGCTGGCCGAGGTCCGCGCCGCCTACCCGGCGTGGGTGCGCGCATGAGCCGGCCGCTGCGCATCGTCGTCCCCACCTACTGGTATCCCTCGCACGCCTCGGACACCAACGCCACCTACGTGCACGACATCAACCGCCATCTGGCGCGGCGCGGCCACGCGGTGCGGGTGGTGACGCCGCGCAGCGCCGGCGGGGCGCCCCGCGAGGCCTTCGACGGGGTCGAGGTGGTGCGCTTCCCGCTCGAGGTGCCGGACGACCTGAGCTACGGCCACGTGGCGCAGACCAAGGTGGGGCTCGCCGGCAGCCTGCAGCGGCTGGTCGTCATGGGCCGCTACATGGCGGCGCAGCGCCAGGCCGCCATCGACGAGGCGCGGGCCTTCCAGGCCGACATCCTGCACGCGCACTGGGCCATCCCGACCGGCCCCGCGGCGGTGAGCGCCGCCCAGGTGCTTGGGATCCCGTCGGTCATCACGCTGCACGGGGGCGACGTCTACGTGAACAAGGAGCAGGGCTACGACTTCCCGACCCGGCCGTACGTGCGCCCGGTGCTCAAGTGGACGCTCAACGCCGCCACGGCGCTGACCGCCATCACCGAGGACTGCCGCCAGCACGCGCTGCGCGCGGGAGCCCGCGAGGATCACCTGCAGATCGTCCTCAACGGCGCCGACCTGCGGCGCTTCAGCCCCGCGCCCGCGGGGGCCCAAGATCCGCTGCGCGCGCGCTACGGCCCGCATCTGGTGTTCGCCTGCCGCCAGCTCATCCCGCGCAAGGGCCTGCGCTTCCTGATCCGGGCCGCGGCCCTGCTCAAGCCCCGCTTCCCGGACTTGCGGCTGGCGCTCGCCGGGGACGGCATCGAGCGCGCCGACCTCGAGGCCCTGGCGGCCGAGCTCGGCATCGCGGGGGAGACCACGTTCCTGGGCTGGGTGCCCAACTCGGACCTGCCCGCCTGGTACCGGGCGGCGGCGGTCTCGGTCATCCCGTCGCTGGAGGAGGGCTTCGGCATCCCGGCGGCCGAGTCGATGGGCTGCGGCGTGCCGGTCGTGGCCAGCGACGCCGGCGGCCTGCCCGAGGTGGTCCAAGACGGCGTCACCGGCCGGGTGGTGCCGCGCGGCGACGCCGAGGCCCTGGCCGGGGCGATCGGCGAGCTGCTGGGCGACGAGGCCAAGCGCGCGCGCATGGGCCAGGCCGGACGGGAGCGGGCGCTGCGGCAGTTCGACTGGGACGTGAGCGTCCAGCAGTTCGAAGCCCTGTTCGAGAGGCTCCTGAGCCGCGGCCTCCGGCGATGACGGCCGACCGCCGCTTCAGCTTCCGCTGGGACGTGGACCACCGCGCCTGCATCACCGACGGCCTGCCCCGCATCCGGGCGGTCTGCCGCGACCTCGGCGTGGCCAACACGTTCTTCATCAACATGGGCCGCTCGACCAACCTGGGCGAGTGGCTGAGCGGGCTCAAGGGGACGAGGAACAAGCTCAAGGACCGGGACGCCGTCCATCTCATCGCCAAGATCGGCTGGCCGCGGTTCATCCTCGAGACGCTGCTGGGCCGGCCGGTCGGGCTCTCGTTCCCGGCCGACCTCCGGGCGCTCGCCGCCGAAGGACACGAGCTCGGCCTCCACGGCGGGATGGACCACGTGGTGTGGAGCCGGCGCTTCGCGGAGATCCCGGAAGCGGTGCTCGAGGCCGACGTGCGGCGGTCGTACGACCTCTACGTCTCGTATTTCGGGCGTCCGACCGGGTTCGCCTCGCCGGGATTCCGCTCGGATGAGCGGGTCATGCGGCTCCTGGACCGGCTGGGGTTCGGCTACAACGGCGACGCCATCGGCGGCGAGCCAGCGCGCGCCACCGCCGCCGGCCGCCCGCTCGGGCACTGGACCATCCCGGTCACGCTGTGCGGGCCGCGCACCATCCCGTTCCTGGAATGGCACGGGGCGAGGGGCACGCCCGAGGAGACGGTGCTGGAGGAGGTGGACCGCCACCTGGATCAGCACCCGCTCACGGTGATGTACGGGCATCCGTGCTACGAGGGCGTTCGCGACGCCCTGCTGCGGCGGGTGTTCGAGCGGGCGCTGGCCAAGGGCTTCCGCTTCGTCACCCACGCCGAGATCGGCGCGGGCCTCACCCGCGAGGCCGCGAAGTAGGAGGAGCATGGGCGCGATCCTGGGGCTGGTGGGCGAAGGGTCTCTCGCCGAGCTGCGCGACATGGCGGCACCGCTCGCCCCGCGCGGGCGGCTCACGCGCGTCCTCACCCCGGCTGCCGGCGTGCTGCTCGGGCAATGCGGGCACGCGGCGGCACCCGAGGGCGCGGGGACCGCGGTCGGGGACTGCCAGCTCGACAACGCCGACGCGCTGCGCGAGCGGCTCGCCGCCCACGGCCGGCCCGACGTGGGTGGCGACGACGCCGACCTGCTCGGGGCCCTGATCGGCGCCTTCGGGATCGAGGGCCTCGCCCACGTGCGCGGCTACTTCTCGGTGGCGTGCTGGGACGAACGCGAGCGCTCGCTGACGCTGGCCTGCGACACGGCCGGCTTCCGGCTGCTGCGCTTCGTCGCGATGGCCGGCCGCTTCGCGTTCGCGAGCGCCTACAAGGCGCTGCTGGCCCTCCCGGACCTCAACCCCCAGCCCGACCGCGACGCCATCCAGTACTACCTCGCCGCCATGCATCCGCCGCTGGGCAGCACGTTCCTGGCGGGGGTGAGCACGATGACCGGCGGCGAGGTGATCGTCCTGTGCGAGGGGCACTGGGAGCGCCGGCGCTACTGGACGCCGGCGGTGCTTCCGGTGCGGCGCACCCGCGCGGGCCACGTGGCGGCGGTGCGTGAGGCGTTCCTGGACGTGGTCCGGCGCAAGGTCCGGCCCTACCCGCGCATCGGCTTCACCATGAGCGGCGGCCTGGACGCGCCGGCGATCCTGGCCGCGGTGCGCCAGGTCAAACCCGAAGCCCAGCTCGTGACCTTCACCATCGGCAGCGGCGGGAGCGACCCCGAGATCGTCGGCGCGGCGAGGGTCGCCGAACACTTCGGCACCGAGCACCATGCGCTCACCTTCGCCCCGGAGAGCCTGCCCCAAGACCTGCCGCGGATGATCTGGCTCATGGAGGACTGCCACTCGCGCGAGGAGGGGCTGCTCCAGTTCCAGGTCATGCGCGGGACCGGCCAACAGGTTCCGGTGGTGATGGCCGGGCATGGTGCCGATGCCTTACTCGGGGGCATGCCGCGCCACCGGCTCATCCGGCTGGCGGCGACGTTCCCGGCCCTGACCGGGCCGCTGACAGAGATCTACGGACTCACGCAGATCGGCAAGCCTCCGGAGTCGTGGCTGGGCCGGCTCATGGCCTACGCCATCTACCGCGGGCGGGAGGTCCCGCCGCCCAAGGTCATCGGGGCCGGGCTCGGTCCCACGGTCCCGTGGCCCGGCACCGTGGACCGGGCCGCCGGAAAGGAGGTGCTCGACATGCCGACCTTCCGCCTCCTGGAGCCGCTGCACCAGGTCGAGCAGGTGCATTTCCAGACGCCCTTGCGCGGCGGCCTCCGGGATCAGAAGGCGATCCTTCGGGCTGCGTTGGAGGGGCTGCTGCCGCCCGAAATCCTGTTGAGGCCCAAGGCGATCCAGCGGGTCCGGCACGACCAGGTCCTGAGCGACATCCTCGACCACATGGCGGACGAGCGCCTGACGCCCGAGGCCGTCCGCCAGCGCGGGCTGGTCGACCCGGCGTTCGTGGCCGCCGTGCGCCGCCGCCCGCCGGGTGCCGCCTACCCCAACGAGCAGCTGTACCGCCTCTGGTCGCTGGTGAGCCTCGAGACCTGGGCCCGCCAGTTCCTGGATGGCGCGGGCGCCCCCGCCGGAGTCTCCCCCGAGGGCGCGGCATGAGGGTCCTGGTGACGGGCGGCACCGGGTTCATCGGCTCGCACCTGGCCGCCGATGCGCGCCGCCGCGGCGCCGAGGTGATCGTCCTGGGGCTCACCGACTATCTGGTGGAGCGCCAGAACGCGGCGTGGCTCGAGTCGCAGGGTATCGAGGTCGTCTCCGGCAGCGTCACCGACGCGTCGGTCTGTGCGGCCGCCATGCAGGGGGTGACGCACGTCCATCATCTGGCGGTCGCGATGCGCGAGGCCGCCATCGACGAGGCCTACTTCGTCGCGGTCAACCTCGAGGGCACCCGGCACCTGCTCGCGGCGGCCCACGCCGCGGGCGTGCGACGCTTCACCTACTGCGGCACCATCGGCGTCTTCGGGCATCGCGCCCCGGGCATCACCTGCGAGGGCTCGCCCCTGGCGCCCGGGAACGCCTACGAGCGGACCAAGCTCGCCGGCGGGCGGCTGACGCTGGACTTCCACCGCGAGACCGGGCTGCCGGTGGTGGTGCTGCGGCCCGCGGACGTCTACGGTCCCCGCGACCGCCGGCTGCTCAAGCTGTTCCGCGGCGTCGACGCCGGGCTGTTCCCGCTGCTGGGGGACGGGTCCGGCCGCCATCACATGGTCTACATCGACGACGTGATCTCGGCGTTCCGCGAGGCGGAGACCCTGGAGGCCGCCATCGGGGGCACGTTCATCATCGCCGGCCCCGAGGCGTGTACGCTGCGCGAGCTGCTGGCGCGGGTGGCCGAGGCGTGCGGGCGGAAGCGCTATGGATTCCGCCTGCCGCTGACCCCGATGCTGGCCGTGGCGGGGCTGGTGGAGGATGCTGCCGCGGTGGTCCGGGTGCGGCCGCCGATCTATCGCCGGCGCGTCGAGTTCTTCACCAGCGATTCGGAGTTCAACACGACCCGCGCCCGCACGACGCTGGGCTGGACCCCGATGACGGGGCTCTCCGAGGGCATCACGGTGACCTGCCGGTGGTACCGTGAGGCGGGCCTGATGAAACGGCGACCGGAGGGGTCGGATGGCTGAGCCGTGGCAGCTCAAGCTCTATCGTCGCTCATTCAAGAAGAAGCTGACGATGCAGGCGCTCCTGGACCACCTGCCCCCGCTCGAAGGCCGACGCTGTCTCGAGCTGGGCTGCGCCACCGGGCTCACCTCCTACTTCCTGCGCCAGCGGGGCGGGAGCTGGCTCTCCTGCGACTTCGAGCGCGACCACGTGCGCTCGGCCCGCCTGCTGCTCGGCGGCGGCGTGCTCCAGACCGGCGAGGGCGAGGTGCCCTTCCGGGACGCCTCCTTCGACGTGGTGGCGGCCATCAACTTCCTCGAGCACATCCGGGACGACGGGCGCTATTTCCGCGACATGGTCCGGGTGCTCAAGCCGGGCGGAGATCTTTTGTTCATGGCGCCCAAGGGCGAGCCGGGGCGGCCCGGCTACGCGGTCAAGAAGCTGCTCGGGTTCACCGCCGACCAGGGCGGCTTCGGCCACGCTCGCGACGGCTATCCGCCGGCCGCGGCGCGCGAGCTGTTCCGGGCGAACGGGATCGAGGTGGTGGGCGAGGCCGGCTACTGCCGCTTCTTCACCGAGTTCCTGGAGGACCTGCTCAACTTCGTCTACCACCGCAAGTCCGCGGCGGCCAGCCCCGAGGGCGGCGAGGACTTCCACGGCAGCACCGCACCGATGTCGGAGGACGCGCTCAAGCAGGTCGGGCTCGCCTACCGCCTGTTCGCGGCCGTGCATCCGCTGCTGCGCCTGTGGACGGCGCTCGATCACCTGATCCCGTTCGACCCCGGCTACATGATGGTCATGTGGGGGCGGAAGCGGGCGTAGCCGCGCTACATCTCCGCGGAGGGGAGTGGCGGCGGCTCGGGGGCGGCACGCGCCGGCGCGTCCCCCAGGTGCGGGAGCGCCAGGCAGGCGGCGGCGACCGCGTGCGTCAGCCAGCCCAGGCCCACGCCGTAGACCACGCCGGTGAGCCCCCAGCGTGCGCCCACGGCCGCGGCGGCGACCGCGATCGCGATGGCCCCCCAGGACGAGGCGTTGAGCAGGCCCAACTGGGTCGTGCTGCCCAGCGCCACGTTGACCGACGCGGCGAAGGCGCTCGCCACCTTGAAGCCGCCCGTGACCAGCGCCGCCAGGATCAGGGCGCGCGGCAGGTCGTAGCGGCCCGCCAGGAACCATCGCACCACGAGCGGCGTGACGAACCACACCACCAGGCTGGCGACGATCACCACCAGGGCGGCGACCGTCCCCTCGCGCGCGAGCAGCCGGCGGCGCTCGCCGGCCGTCGCGGCCGAGCGGAGCCGCGGCAGCATGGTGTAGCCCACGCCCATCTGCAGCATGCGATAGGGCGAGCCCGCGATCGCCGAGAGCACGGCGAAGGTGGCGAGGTCGGGCAGCGTGAGCAGGCGGGGGATGAGCAGGCGCTCGAGCTGGATCAGCAGGACGACGGCCGCACTGAGCCCGGCGATCGCGAACCCCTCGACCCAGCGCAGCCGGTCGCCGGCGGGGTCGCCGAGCAGGCCCTGGCGCGCCAGCGTGGTCCAGCCGAACGCCGCCGGCAGCGCGTAGCCGGCGGCGAGGACGGCGCACGGGAACCAGGGCTGGCGGAGGCCCAGGGCGACCGCCAGGACGCCGGCCAGCGCCAGCGAGTAGTTGGGGGCCTGGGTGATGCCGAGGGCCCGCGGCAAGCGTCCCAGGCTCTGGTAGCGGGCCCCGGCGACCAGGTTGAGGCCCCCGGCGAGGGTGCAGGCCAGCAGCATCGCCATGAGCGCGGGCTCGAGCCGGTAGAACAGCCCGCCTGCCGCGGCGGCGGCCACGGCGACCACGCTCGACGACAGCAACACCCGCGCGAACAGACCGGACCGGGGGGCCCGCTTGCGCCGGTTCACCACCCCGTCGAGGCCGGCCGGGGCGAGCGGGACGCTCAGTTGGACCAGCGCCACCGCCAGCGCCACCAGGGCGTAACGCGGGGCGGGGAGGGCGCGGGCGAGCAGGAGGTTGCCGCCCGCGAAGGCGACGCCCGAGGTGCCGAACACGACGGTGGCCTTGAGCGCCGGCGACTCCCACAGATCCCGTATCCGCACGCTCGGCCCCCGGTCCCACTCGCTCGAGAGAACGCGGGCGCCACGGTATCACAGCCTCCGGTGGTCCCGGTCGCGAGGCGTCTCAGCGGAACGTGTAGGTGAAGACCGCCTGGACGAACCGCCCCAGGGTGCGGTCGCGCGTGTCCTGCACGTAGGTCTCGGTGACGCTGCGGTTGACGCTGCGGTTCTGCTGCAGCACGTCGCTCGCGGTCACGCGCAGCTCGCCGGCGTCTTTCTTGAGGAACTTCTTCCCGAGGGTCGTGTTCCAGAGCACGATGTCCTGTCCGTAGGCGGAGGGGACGCCGGTCTGCAGGTTGTGGTTCACCTCCTGCCGCACCACGATCCCGTGCGGGGCGACCGCGTTGAACCGCACGCCGAGGGTGTGCGTGTAGTAGTCGCCGCGGTTGCTGGTGCTCATGGTGTAGCGCGACAGGTTGTAGGTGCCCTGGTAGGAGACGGTGAAGTCCAGATTCGGGCTGATGTTGCTCGACACCGTCACGCCCGAGCGGATGCCGTAGGTGCTGCCGATGTTGGTGGCCCCATTGACCTGGGTGGGCGTGCGCGAGAACGTGCCGCCGGTGTTGAAGCTCAGGATGCTCTTCATGAACTTGGCCGGCAGGCTGTAGACGCCGAACAGGTTCCCGTTCCAGGACTCGCCCAGGTTGACCGGCCGGGTGAGCTGCGTCCCCCGCGGCAGGAAGACGCCCTCGAGCGTGGTGTC
>VBPB01000194.1 GCA_005893365.1 Candidatus Eiseniibacteriota bacterium | reverse complement strand
CGGGGCTAGGGCCGCGAGCCCTTCGTGGTGGCGCTCCCTTCCCGCCCACGGGGTCCGGCGCGGAAGACCACGCCCGGGTAGCCCACGAAGTGGAAGAGGTTGGAGGGCGCCGTCGGCGCCATGCCGATGTCCCGCAATCCCACCTCGGGTCCCGCGATCGACGTGCTGTAGGCGACCG
Source organism: Candidatus Eiseniibacteriota bacterium (assembly GCA_005893365.1). GTDB lineage: Bacteria > Eisenbacteria > RBG-16-71-46 > RBG-16-71-46 > RBG-16-71-46 > WS-11. Next base: position 5,599 of record VBPB01000194.1, on the reverse strand, counting down.
GCTCGCCGCGGGCGCCGCCCGAATCGTGCGTGAGCCGCTCGAGCGTCAGGAGGCCGAGCGGGACCGAGAAGCGCCCGCACCAGGTCCAGCGATAGTCGTCGGGCTTGGCGGGGTCCACGAACGTCTCGTAGAGGGTGCGGATCTTCGCCACCGTGAGGAGGCCGGTGAGCGGTCCCATCAGCAGCCCGCGGTCCTTCGCGACCGCCTGCTCGTAGGCCTTGACGCCGGTGCCGAAGGTCGTCTGGTTGAAGTCGGGCCCATAGTGGATCGCGTCGGCCGAGACGGCGATGGCCAGGTCGCGCCCCAGTTGCCAGCCGCGCGCGCGCATCTCGGCGGCGAGAGCATCGCCCAGGTGGTCGGCCAGCTCCTCGAGTCGCTCGAAGCGTGACGCCGGGACGATGATCGGCACGATCTCCACGTCCGGCCGCAGGTGTCGGAGCCAGCACACCAGCGGCTCGAGCGAGTGCTCCAGGTCGTGGGCGGTGGTGTCCTGCGTCCAGTCCTCGCGCGGCAGGCGCTCGAGCAGCGCGTCGCGGAGCGGTGACACGGTCACCGGGCCGTCCGGCGCCGTCCACCGCGCGTAGGGATCGAAGACGACGCGGTCGTGCTCGGCGAAGCGCCGATAGCGGTGGAACACGCCGATCAGCACAACGGTGCGCGCCCGGAGGTTCGGCATCACGCGCCGGTAGACGCGCCCGGCGTAGCTGAAGTCGTCGTGCGGGCAGATGATGAGCGCGGCGTTCGGATCCGAGGGGTGTCCCGCGGCGTCATCGGTCGCGAGGGAGACGCCGAAGCTGTCGGGGGCCGGCGGGGCGGCCGAGCGCTCCCAGACCTTCGCCATCTGCGCGGCGGTGAGCGCGTAGCCGGTCGAGTCGATGCGGCCCCGGGTGTCGTCGTGAGAGGGCCGCGCCATGCCGCCGCGCACCTCGGCGAGCGTGGGGCGGGTGCCGAGCGGCGTCGAGGACGGCGGGCGCGCGGGGGCCGCGGCCACGAGCGCCACGAGCGTCCCGACGCCAAGCACGAGGCGGAGCCGTTCCGGGCGGGCGGGCGCGGACATGGGCGCTAGGCCCGCAGCACCTTGTACGCGTGCATCCAGCGGTTGCTCACGAAGCCAGGGATGCACCAGAGGATGCAGAGCGGCTCGATGGCGCGGGCCGCCTCGGCGGCCCCGAGGTCCTCGATGTCCCAGCCGAACTGGACCAGGATCGCCTTCACCTGGTCCTTGGCGCTCGCCTCGTTGCCGCAGATGAACATCGTGGGCGGGCCCCCGGGCAGCTGCGGGTTCACCATGAGCGCATTGCCCACGCACGAGAACGCCTTGACGAACCGGGCCGCCGGCACCCGGCGCTGGAGCCGCTCCATCAGCGAGTCCTCGAGCGTGGTGAAGAAGTGCAGCACGCCGTGGGCGGGGGGCGCTTCGGCGATCGGGTTGGTCGTGTCCACGACCGTCTTGCCCGCCAGGTTCGCCGCCCCGGCCAGGTCGACGACCGACTCGGCCGCCGTGCCCTTCACCGCGAGCACCACGAGCTCACCCCACTTGGCCGCGTCGGCGAAGGTCCCGGTCGACGCCCGGGCGCCCGCCTTGGCCTTCCAGTCCGCCAGCTTGGCCGGCTCGCGCGAGCCGCGCATCACGTCGTAGCCATGCGTGAGGAATCCGTCCGCCAACATCTGGCCCACGACGCCGGAGCCGAGTACCGCGATCTGCTTCATGCGACAGCCCTCCAGTCCCAGGCGGCACGATGATTCGGGCACCCCGACGCGGGGGGCCCGAGTCTATGGGTGGGGCGGATGGCGGTCCAGGCCCCTGTGGGGCAAGCCGCTTTGCCCGACCAAGTCCCTGGCGCGGCCGTGTCGGACCGGCTGTTCGTGATGGGCGGCGACGACACCCAGGGTGTCGGGTACTACGACTTGGTGGGGTCAAGGGGAAGATCTGCGATCAGGATGGCCGCCATCCTTACGAGCAGACGGCGACGGTGCCGGACGGCGTGGGAACCCCGCGCTGTTCCAGTAGGTCCCGGTCGGGCCACGGCCCGTCCCAACCCCTGGCGGGCGGCCGTCGTCCAAGGCGTGACCGCGCGGCGGTCGTCGTGACGTCCGTCCCCCCTTGGCGAGGACCCCGTGAGATTCCGCCGGATCGCCTCCACAGGCTTGCTCGTCCTCGCGGCGTTGAGCGCCACCGCCGCCAGGAAGGTGCCCGACATCTCGGCGCTGCGGGCGGCCGCCGACTCGCTCTTCGCCGCGGGTTGGTTCCACGCGGCCGACTCGGTCGAGGCGCGCATCGCGGCCGTGACCCCCGACGAGCCGCGGATGCTGCGGCGCCGCGCGACGCTGGCGCTGCTCGACGATCGCCTGCCCGACGCCCGGGCGCTGCTCGAGCGCGCGCTGGCCAAGGCCCCGGACGACTCCGCGACCCAGGCACAGCTGGCGCTCGCCTGCTACCGCGCCGACGCCTTCAAGCGCGCCTCCGAGCTCTACGGCGAGGTCGGGCGCGCGCCGCTCAGCGCCAAGCTCAAGAGCTTCGGTGGGCTCGAGCCCTACCGGATCAGCGGCGACACGGCCAGCGTCCCGTTCGTCCACACCGACCCGCTGCCGCTGATCCAGGCGCGCGTGAATGGCGGCGAGCCGGTCTACCTGCTGATCGACACCGGCGGGGCCGAGTTGATCCTCGACAGCACCTACGCGGCGACGATCGGCGCGCGCCGCTTCGGCCGGGACACCGGCACCTTCGCCGGCGGCCAGCGCGGCAGCTTCGAGCACGGCCGGGTGGACTCGCTGGCGCTGGGCGCGGTCACGGTCCACGACCTGCCGGTCCACCTCATGGATACCAAGCGCTATGCGGCCGCGGGACTCGGCCTCCCGGTCTCGGGCATCCTCGGGACGACGGTGCTGCGCCACTTCGTCTTCACGCTCGACTATCCGGCGGGCCGGCTCCGCCTCCGCCCGCGGGGTCGGCCCGAGGCGGCCGCCGACACCGGCATCACCATGCCGTTCTGGATGGGGAGCGATCATCTGATGCTCGCGCGCGGCACGCTGGGGCAGGGCCCACCCGTGCTCTGGTTCGTGGACACCGGCCTCGCGGGCGCCGCGTTCACCTGCCCCGAGGCGACGCTGCGCGAGGCCGGCCTGCCGATGCCGGCGGACACCGGAGTCGAAGGCACGGGCGGAGGCGGCCGCGTGAAGGTGATGCCCTTCTCGGTGCCGCGGCTCACCCTCGGCGGGGCCGAGGCCCGCAACCTGCTCGGGTTCCTGGGGCCGTTCCCGGCGGCGATGGAGCACGGCCAGGGCTACCACATCGCCGGCATCGTCTCGCACGGATTCCTGCGGCCGTATGCGGTCACGTTCGACTTCGACCGGATGCGGATGACCCTGGCGCGCGGGGCGACGGCGGCGCGCTGAGCGCGATCGCCCGGGGTGACGTTCTGCCCTCGAACTCCGAGCGGCGCCCGCAGGCCGACCAGTCGCCGGGCCATGGCGTCGAGCAGGCAATGCGTCCTCAAGACGATCGGCACGCTGCCCTACGAACTGATCGCTCGCGCCGGCATCGCGCAGTACCCTCAGGGCCGGGCAACGCTCGCGCTCGCGCGCAATCTGCCGACCCGAGGAATCTTTAAGCGCCTGGTCGCGAAACTCCCCTCAAGTCCGGCGACTTTATGACGCATTGAGGCCAAACCGGCGGAGACGGGTAGTGCCGTGGAGTCAGTACCCGGAGACGCACATTGACTTGGCTGAGAGGATGAACGACGCTCGATTCCGCCGACGCCCGGCATCGCTCCAGGCCCCTCGTGTTGGAAGGTTTCGCGACGACCCGTCGGGAGGAAGCGTCATCGCCGAGGAGGCCACATGATCTTCTCCGGCGTAGCATTGAACCAGGAAGGTGGCCCATGTCTCGACATCGTCTTGTCGTTGGCTGGCTCGTCGCCGGTCTCAGCCTACTCATCGCCAGTTGCGGAAGGCAGGATACAATCCAGGGATTGTCGGGATCCGGGAATACTCCCCATCGAAGCATCACGGGGAAGAACTCTTTGTTGGGAGAAGGCGGTGGTGGATGTGAGTGCGAAGGCCATATGGAAGTGTCGGGCGCATCGATTGAAGGCACGGGCGCGAAGCACAGCTTCAAGCTGAGCTGCACGAGCGGATGGCCCGGGCAAACCCTGCAAATCGTCCTTCCGCAAATGATAGATCCCTACACGGGTAAAACCGTGTTCGATGTGAAGTTCAAGACCGACCCCGATGTACCCGGGGCGATGACGCAGAACACGTGCTACAACGATCCTGGCATCGTTCCGGACGATCCATCGGTCCAGTTCAATCGTATGGTGGGCTCTACCGTCGGCACGCTGGACAAGGGTCTTCAGGGGGTCTACCGGGCGGAGTATGCGTTCCGCGATGGCGGCAAGGTGCTGGGTGATCCCAATGGGGATGCGGGGTTCTGGAAGATCTCGGTCCTGGGAGGGCCTCACGACGGGGCTCTGATCGCGACTTCCGATCCCAGCGGAGAACTTCGACTCCTCAGCAAGGGGAATCAGAAGGCCAAGCCTAATCCATGGTGAACGGCTGGGCAGACGGGGCAGGCGTGCGTCCGCCCCGTCTGTTGGTTTTTGGGAACCATCCCCCTGGTCGCGGGTGAGTTCCAGGGTGCGTCGCAAGATGAGCGTGTCTTGGGCAGCCCGCCAGCGGTGGGCGATGTGGTGCCGCCGCATGAAGGCCAAGGCTGCGGGTCGTCGACTTCGATACTGGATCGCCTCGGCGAGGTGCGACGTGGTGATCTCGTCCTCGTTCGCGAGGTCGGCGATCGTCCGCGCCACGCGCAGCGCTCGATGGACCCCGCGGGCGCTCATGCCGCCCCGATCGACCGCGTCCGCAACCAGGCGCCGCGCGGTCGCATCGAGCAAGCAGTGCTCCGCGAGCGCCGCATTCGAGAGCCGCGCGTTGAGGGCGCCACGCGCGCGCTGCCGCTCGCGCGCGGCGAGCACGCGCTCGCGCACCGTGGCGCTCGGCTCGCCGGGCGCGGCGTCCATCAGCTCGCGTGAGGTGAGCGCCGGCACCTCGATCTGCAGGTCGAGGCGGTCGAGCATCGGCCCCGAGACCCGCGCGGCATAGTGCGCGAGGTCGGTCGGCGTGCACCACACCCGCGCCGCGGAATGTACGGGCGATCCGGAACATTGAAAGAGGCGCTCGGCGCGGTGCGCAGCAACTCCTCCGGGGTCAGCGCCGGCACCTCGATCTGCAGGTCGAGGCGGTCGAGCCCCGGCCCGCTCACACGCCGACCGCCCGGCGCTGCTGGTCGACTCACGTCGAACTCTCTTGAACGACCTTAGCACTCTTGCTAATATGTCCTTGCCCCTGCGCTGAGGACGCCAGTGACGATGATCGTCTTCTACCGCGAGAAGGATGGCAGCGCTCCGTTCCTGGACTGGTTCGACCGCCTGCCGGGGACAGCGAAGGTTCGGTGCCGGGCACGACTCGAGCTGCTCGCCGATCGAGATCGAGCGTGCGCGGAGGCGAAAGCAGGTGTTCGAGGCCGATCCGCAGGGTCACACACAGGGAGGCTCTATGAGAAGAAGCCACCGCACCACCTCCGACGGCCTCGCGATCCTGG
>VBPB01000215.1 GCA_005893365.1 Candidatus Eiseniibacteriota bacterium | reverse complement strand
ATCGAAGCGGCCGTGCAGCGAGCGGTCGTTGAGCACGATCCGCATGCCGAGCTCGGGATAGTTCCAGCGCACCACCCCCATCGGATACTCGGCCAGGCTCGCGGTCCGTCCCTGGCTGATCACGTCGGACTTGACGCTGGTGGCCACGCCATCGGGGTTGATGTCGATGCTCCGCGGCGGCCCATAGCGGATGTACAGGTCGGCCCGCGAGTCGAGGACCGGCTGGAGCGGGTCGAAGAAGAAGAAATAGGCGTGCGCGACGCGCGACCAGAACTCGAGGCGGGTCTCGTTCTCGGGCGTGGTGGGATCGGGATCGAGGCGATCCCACACGTCCTGCGCGATCGGCGCGACCTCGCTGTCGCTGACGGAAGGCGCCACCTCGGGGGGCGGCTCGCCCGAGATCGAGCCCTGGGCCGCCGCCGGGCGCGGGCGCCGCTTCACCGCGCCGGCGTGCCCCGGCCGCCCCAGGATCGGGGCGGCGTTCTCGAACAGCCGGCGGCGATCGGCGGTCAGTCGCGGGATGGTGGCGTTGAACAGGCTGTCGGCGCGCTCGACGTCCCCCAGGCGATAGGAGGTGTAGGCCACGGCCAGCGAGGCGTCGATGACCCGGGGCCGCCCGGCCAGCGCGCGCTCCGCGGCCCGCGCCGCGCCCGGCAGGTCGCCGTGATCGTAGAGCAGCGGGACCAGCGCGAGCCAGCCCTCCGAACCGTTGGGCCGCAGCCGCGTGACGGTGTCGAAGTCGGCGATCGCGCGGGCCAGCGAGAGCGTGTCGAGCCAGCGCACCCAGTCGCGCTTCCACGCCCGCCCGCGCTCGGTGTAGGACTGCGGATTCTGCGGGTCGATGCGGACGGCCCGGTCGAAGCAGCCGCGCGCCTTGGTGTTCATCTCGCCCACCAGGTAGACCTTGCCCAGCGTCAGCCAGTGGTCCTCGTTGCTGGGATCGAGCCGGATCGCCTCCTCCAAGTCGCGCACCGCCCGCTGGCGCGATTCGACGTCCGCCTCGACCATGGCGTCCTCCGCCCAACGGTGGAGGAGGCGCGCCTTGTCGAGAGGGGCGAGGTGCGCGGTATCGCCCGGCGCCGCACGCGCGCGCGGCACGCCGGCGGGCGCGGCCGAGACGACGCCCACGCCGAGCGCGAGCGCCGCGACCGCGGTCACGGCGAGGCGGTCACGCCGCCGGATGGGGCCTCCGGGGCCGCATCAGTGCAGCCGCTTCCGCCGGTTCCGCACGAAGTCGCGGAAGACGTAGGCGCCGATGTTGTTCGGATCGGTCTCGTAGATGCGCCCGTGATTGAGCGCGGTGAGCTTGCGCACGAACTCGAGCAGCGGATAGTCGGTGGCCAGCATGAAGGTGGTGATGGTCACGCCCTTGCGCCGGCAGAACGCCGCCTCCTCGAGCGTCTTGTTCACGATCTTGGGGTCGAGGCCGAACGGGTTCTTGTAGAGCCGCCCGTGCTCGCGGATGGCGGACGGCTTGCCGTCGGTGATCATGAAGATCTGCTTGTTGACCCCCTTGCGCGAGGCGAGCACGCGCTGCGCCAGCTGGAGCCCAGCCTTCGTGTTCGTATGGTACGGCCCCGCCTGGATCTTGATCAGGTCCTTGAGCGGCACGCGCACGGCATCGTCGCCGAACAGCACCACGTCCAGCGTGTCGCGCGGGTAGCGGCTCTGGATGAGCTGCGAGAGCGCGAGCGCGATCTTCTTGGCCGGCGTGATGCGGTCCTCGCCGTAGAGGATCATGCTGTGGCTGATGTCCACCATCAGCACCGTGGCGCAGGCCGAGAGGTGCTCGGCCTCGAAGACTTGCAAGTCGTCCTCGGTGAGCGACAGCTCGTCGATGCCGTGGTTCATCACCGCGTTGCCCACCGAGCCCAGCGGGTCCAGGTCGGAGAGGTTGTCGCCGAATCGGTAGGGCCGGGTCTCGGAGAGCCGCTCGCCACCCTTGCCCGCCACCGGGGTGCGGTGATCGCCGCCGGCGCCGGCCTGGAGCGTGGTGAAGATCTCGTTGAGCGAATCCTGGCGGATGCGCTTCTCGCCCTTGGGGGTGACCTTGAAGCCCTCGCGGGTGCGCTCGACCTCGCCGGTCTGCTCGAGCAGCTTCTTGAAGTCGGCGATGCCGAACGACTCGTTGAAGAAGCCGTACTGCTCGCCGAAGTGCTCCATCCAGCGCAGCGCCTCGTCCACGTCGCCGCCGGTCTGGAGCAGCAGGTTGCGGTAGATCTCCATCAGCTGCTTGATGAACTGGAGATCCTCGGGCCGCGGGCCCTGCCACTTGGAGTAGTCGAAGCGCAATGGGTGTCCCTGGGGCAAGACGGGGTACGATCGCGCGGGCCTCTTCGCGGATGAAGATTATCACAGGAACCCGGCCGAACGGGGCGCCCGCGGCGGTTCGCAACCCCGACGCCACCGGACTCGTAGCAATGCGGAGGCCGGCACCCGGCCCAGCCTCGGCGGGAGGAGGGAGCCCATGGAACGCTCGAAGCGCGCGACCGCAGTGCTCTGCCACCGCACCGCGGCGGTCGCCGAGCGCGCGTGATCCTCGCCGGCCATCACCGATCGTCGCGATGAGCCCCCCGTCGCTCACCGATCGCCTGGTCCGGGGTGTCTTCCAGCTCTGGTCCTCCACCTACGACTGGTCGCCGCTCCAGCTCGTCCTCTATCGGCCGGTCCACCGGGCGGTGATGCGCGCCGTCGAGCGGTGGCCCGCGCCGCGCCGGTCGCTCGATCTCGGCTGCGGGACCGCGCGCCTCACGCGGGACCTCGCGCGACGGTATCCACGGGCCACCACCATCGGCCTCGACGTCTCATCCGGCATGCTCGCGGCGGCCCGCCGCAGCCCGGAGGCGCGGATGCTCGCGTTGGTGCGCGGCGACGCCTACGCGCTCCCGTTCGCGAGCGGCTCGCTCGACCTGGTGACCACCACCGTCGCCTACCACTGGCTGTTGGACCCGGCGGCGGCACTCGCGGAGATGCGCCGCGTGCTCGTCCCCGGCGGCGGCCTCGTGCTCGGCACGCTGGTGTCGTACCTGGGATCGAGGCGCTACCTGGGGATGCGCGTCGTCACCGTCCGCCAGCACGAGCAGGACCTCGCCGCCGCGGGGTTCGTGGTCGAGGGGCACGCTCCGGTCGGCCACCGCGTCGTCGTCTTCGCGGCGCGTGCGGGCGGTTGAGGACGCTCAATCCTCCGCGCCGAACCCGCTCAGCATGCTCTTGAGCATGTCCTTGTAGGCGGTGGTCCCGCTGTCGGTGCGCTCGCGCGAGAGGATGGAGTTCTGGTGCAGCCCTTCGAGCACCAGCTCCATCGCCACCGCCGCCTCCTCGGGCGAGGCGGTCGCCAGGTGTTTGGCGGTCAGGCGGTCCAGCCCCTTGACCGTGCCCAGCTGCCGCGCGTACTCGGCCTGCGGCATGTCGTCGGAGATCGAGACGTGGTTGCCGCTCGCGAACCACTCGAGGATCGGCCGGTACTCGGAGGTCGCGAGCTCCTCGCCCTCGGCGGTCGGGGGCGCCGCAGCGGACCTGCCGCGGCCGCGCTTGGGTTTGTACGCGTCGGGGAAGCGCTCCGCGAACATCGCCTTGACGCCGCGGCCCAGCAGCGCGCGGGCGACGTTCATCGCCCCCTCCTGCTCGCCCTCCAGCACCAGCTCCACCTTGCCGCTCACCGCCGAGACCGCCTGCTGCAGGTCGCAGACCCGCGTCCACACCTTCTTCTCGCCGGTCAGCAGGCCGCGCCGCTCGGCGTTCGAGACCAGGTTCTCGATCAGCGCGATCGGCAGCCGCGCCGAGACGCCCGAGTTCTGATCCACGTATTCGCTCTTGCGCGCCTGGATGGCCACTTCTTCGACCAACTCGCGCATGAACTCGGGCACCACGACTTCGACGCCGCTGTCGCGCTCGAGCCAGGATTCCTGCTCGGTGATGGCGATGCCGTGCTCGCGCGTGAGCGGATAGTGGGTGGTGATCTGCGAGTTGATGCGGTCGCGCAGCGGCGTGATGATGTTGCCGCGGTTGGTGTAGTCCTCGGGATTCGCCGAGAACACCACCAGCACGTCGAGCGGCATCCGCACCGGGAAGCCGCGGATCTGGAAGTCCTTTTCTTCCAGGATATTCAGCAGCCCCACCTGGATGCGCGGCTGCAGATCGGGCAGCTCGTTGATGGCGAAGATGCCGCGGTTGGTGCGCGGGATGATGCCGTAGTGGATGACGCGCTCGTCCGAGTAGTCGAGCCGCAGCGTCGCCGCCTTGATGGGGTCGATGTCGCCGATCAGGTCGCCGATGGTGACGTCGGGCGTCGCCAGCTTCTCCTGGTAGCGCACCTCGCGCCCGATCCACTCGATGGGCGTGTCGTCCCCACGCGCCTCGAGCAGCACCCGCGCATGATGCGTGAGCGGCTGGAACGGGTCGCTGTGCAGCGGGCAGCCCTCGATCGCCGGAATCCACTCGTCCAGGAACTGGACCAGCGAGCGCAGGATGCGGGTCTTCGCCTGCCCGAAGTCGTGGCGCGAGAGGATGGCGTTGACGATCTGCGGCTGGACCGTGTGCTCGTAGCCGACCACGCCCGGGAAGAGCGGTGCCCCCGCGCGCAGTCGGGCGATGAGATTGGCGCGCAGCTCGTCCTTGACCGAGCGCGGCCGGTGGCCGGAAGCCTTGAGCTCGCGGAGCGTGCGGGGACGCGACATCGACGGGATTCTCCTGTGAGCGGGAAGACGCGCCCGCGGCGGGGCGTCGTCTAGGCGGTCCCGTCTCGCCACGGTGGAGAGCAGCACGAAGTCCACGTCCGCCGATTGGTAGAGCCCTGCCGAGTGGAGGCTCGCGCGCGCTCCGCCGGTCAGCACGCCGCGGATCCCCTGGCGCCGGAGCGCATCGCCGACGCGCACGGCCGTCGCCGCAAGGCTCGCCGGCCGTCTTCCCTTCACAACGGCCTTCCGGTTCGCCGTGGCCGGCGGCGCAGGGCGGCGATCCGCCGCCTGAGCTCCGCCTCCGGCTCGGCGAGTCGGCGGAGGTACCGCTGCAGCTCCGCCTGGGCGAAGTACCGAGGGTCCAGCCGAAACAGGCGGGTCCGGCCCACGGTCCTGGCGGCGACCAGTCCATCCCGCTCGAGGCCCCCGAGCGCCCGTTGCACTGCGGAAAGAGGGAGCTCGAGGACTCGGGCCAGCTCGCGGGCGTAACTGTCCGTGAGCAGACTCAATGCGAGCAACGCCCGGGTCCGCGTCGCGCTGCCGAATGGACTGGAGTCCAGCATGACCTTCATATCGGGTCATATGACCACGATTCGAGGTCATGGTCAGCCCACGCCTCTCGGCCCGGCATCGCCCCGCGGCCCCATCCCCCCACCCCGCCCAGCCGTCCCTCTGCTATCCTGCCCGGCACCCGGCGCCTCTCCCTTTCGCCTTCGAGGGCCCGATCATGATCACGAGACGGCTTTGCACCACGCTGCTCGGACTGCTCCTCTTCACGGGACTGCCCATGCCTGAGACCAGCTTCGCCCAGGAACGCTCCACCCCGCTCGAGCCTCCGGTCGCCAAGAAGGTGCCGCGCGCCGAGGTCATCTTCGGCGACCGGCGCGTCGACGATTACTACTGGCTGCGCGAGAAGTCGAACCCCGAGGTCATCTCGTATCTGGAAGCCGAGAATGCCTACACCGAGGCGATGACCAAGGCGAGCCAGCCGTTCCAGGACGCGCTCTACCAGGAGATGCTGGGACGCATCAAGCAGACCGACCTCTCGGTCCCCTACCGACTGCGCGGCTACTTCTATTACTCCCGAACCGAAGAGGGGAAGCAGTACGCGATCCAGTGCCGCCGCAAGGGCAGCCTGGAGGCGCCGGAGGAAGTGCTGCTCGATCTCAACGAGCTGGCGGCGGGGCACAAGTTCCTCGGGCTCGGCGCCTACACGGTGAGCGACGACGACCAGAAGCTCGCCTTCTCGCTCGACACGACCGGCTTCCGCCAGTACACGATGCACGTGAAGGACCTCGCCACCGGCCAGATGGGCGCTGAGGACATGCCCAAGGTCGGCTCGGTGGTATGGGCCGCCGACAACGCCACGCTCTTCTACACGGTCGAAGACCAAGCCAAGCGCCAGTACCGGCTCTACCGGCATCACCTCGGCGCTGCGCATGGCAATTCGATCTCGACGCGCACCGCACGCTGGACCGCAAGTACGTGCTCCTGACCTCGGCGAGCCACACGGCCTCCGAGGTGCGCTTCCTGGCGGCCGATCATCCGGCCGACGCGTTCCGGCTCGTCACCGCGCGCGAGAAGGACCACGAGTACTACCTGGATCACCACGGCGACCGGTTCTTCATCCGCACCAACCGCGGGGCGCCCAACTTCCGACTGGTCTCGGCGCCGCAGTCCGACCCGGGCCAGGCGAACTGGATCGAAGTCGTGCCGCATCGCGCCGACGTGATGCTCACCGGCATGACCTTCTTCGCCGACCACTACGTGCTGGTCGAGCGCGAAGGCGGGCTGCCCCAGATCGTCATCACCGACTTCCGCACCGGCGCCACGCACAGGATCGCGTTCCCCGAACCCGTGTATACGGCCGGGGCCGGCAGCAATGCCGAGTACGATTCGAAGACCTTCCGGTACACGTAT
>VBPB01000214.1 GCA_005893365.1 Candidatus Eiseniibacteriota bacterium | reverse complement strand
ATCCCATCCGGCTCAGCCGCCCGCCGCGGGCGTTGACGAACACGGCGCGCACCCGCCCGTCGCGCGCCAGCGCCGGACGGCCGCGCGCGAGCCAGGCCTTGAGCGCCCGCTCGGCCGGCCGGCCGAACGGGATCAAGCGCTGCTTGTCGCGCTTGCCGATCACCGTCACCGTGTGCTGGGCGAACGCCAGGTGCGCGGTCTCGATGCCGAGCAGCTCCGAGACCCTGAGCCCGCTGGCGTAGGCCAGCTCGAGCATCGCCCGGTCGCGCAGGGCCAGCGGCGCCTCCCCCTTAGGCTGCGCCAGCAGCCGCTCCACGTCCTCGCGGGCCAGCGCGTGCGGCAGCTTGTGCTCGCGACGCGGCGCGGGGACCTGGCCGATCGGGTCGGGAGCGCCCGTGCCCTGGCGCGCGAGGTAGCCGTGGAAGCCGCGCAGCGCCGAACGCCGCCGCGCCACGGTCGCGCCGGATCGGCCGCGCTCGAGCAGCGAGGCGAAGTAGCCGTCCACGAAGGTCGGGCTCGCCTCGCGCCAGTCGCCGAGCGCGTAGCGCACCGCGAACCCCAGATAGTCGCCGAGGTCGTGCGCGTAGGCGTCCACCGTGCGCGGGCTCAGCCGTCGGCCGGTGCGCAGCTCGTCCAAAAACGCCTCGACCGGCCCGCGCAGCGCCGCCGTGACCGGGACCGAGGCCCGGGGACCCCGCACGCGCGGTAGGGCGGCGACGCTGGCACTCACGCGGCCTCCCCCCGTCCGTCGGCGCGCCGGGGACCTTGATCCCCGCCCGCGGCGCCCGGCCCGGCCGGGACCTGGGCCCGCGGCGCTTGGGCCACGCCCTCGCCGCGCAGCGCATCGGCGACCCGCACCGCCAGGCTCAGCGACACCCGGGCGCGCGCGGCGATCTCCTCGGGCGCCGCCGCGCTCAGGGCCGCCACCGAGCCGTACGCCTTGAGCAACGCGGCGCGGCGCGCCGGCCCCACGCCGTCGATGCGGTCGAGGGCGCCCAAGACGCGGGCGCGGCCCCGCACCTGGCGGTGATAGGTGAGGCCGAAGCGATGGGCCTCGTCGCGCAGGCGCTGCAGCAGGTGGAGCGAGGGACTGCGGCGCGGCAGGTGGAGCGGCGGGGCGTCTTCGCGCACCACCGTCTCCTCGCGCTTGGCGAGCCCGATCAGCCGCACCGGCCGGGTCGCGGTGCGCTCGAGGGCGCGGCGGGCGGCGCGCAGCTGGCCCACGCCGCCGTCCACCATCACCAGCTCGGGCCGCGGCAGCTCGCCCGACTCCACGTGCGCCCAGTAGCGCTCGACCGCCTCGCCGATCATGGCGAAGTCGTCGGGCCCGGGCCTTAGGATGCGCATGCGCCGGTAGAGCCCGCGCAGGGGCCGCCCGTTCTCGCTCGCCACCACCGCGGCCACGGCACCCTCGCTCCCCAGGTTCGAGACGTCGAAGCACACCATCCGATGGGGCGGCACGTCGAGCCCCAGCGCCTTCTGCAGCGCCAGCACCTCCGGCGCGTAGCGCGAGCGGCCTCCGGCGTGGCGCGCCTCCAGATCTTCGAGCGCCAGCGCCGCGTTGCGCTCGGCAGTGGCCATCAGCCGCCGCTCGCGCCCGCGCGCCGGCAGCACCAGCTCGACGCGGTGACCGGCGTGCCGGCCGAGCGCGTCGCTCAGCAGCGCCGCCTCCTCCATCCGCACCCCGACCACGAGCCGGCCGGGCATCTCGGTGCGCGCGAGGTAGTGCTGGGCCACGAACGAGCCCAGGACGTCGGCCTCCTCGCGGGCTAGGACCCGCGCCAGCGTGCGCGACTCTTTGCCCACCACGCGCCCGCCCCGCACCAGCAGCACGGCGACCACCGCGCGCCCGCCGTGACGCGCCAGGCCGATGACGTCGGTGTCGTGCCCGCCGGAGCGCGCCACGTCCTGGGGGGCGCGGACGTTCTCGAGCAGGCGGATCTGGTCGCGGTGCCGCGCCGCCATCTCGTAGCGCCGCTCCTCGGCCGCGGTCTCCATCTCCCGGCGCAGCCGCACCAGCAGCTCGTCGTCGCGCCCGGTGAGGAACAGCAGCAGCCCGTCCACCAGCGCCCGGTAGTCGTCGGGGCGCACCCCGGCGCGGGTGTAGCACGGACCGACGCAGCGCTTGATGTGGTAGTAGAGGCATGGGCGGTCGGCGCGCCGGTAGTCCTCGAAGTTCCGGCAGGTGCGCACCGGGAAGATGCGGCGCACCTCGCGCAGCGTGCGGCGCAGCAGCTTGACGTCGGTGAAGGGCCCCAGGTAGCGCGCCCCGTCGTCACGCACCCGCCGCGTCACCGAGAGCCGCGGGAACTCCTCCTGCACGCTCAGCCGCACGTAGGGGAAGCTCTTGTCGTCCTTGAGCAGGATGTTGTACGGGGGATGGTGCTGGCGGATGAGCGTCGCCTCCAGCAGCAGCGCTTCCACCTCCGACCCGGTCAGGATCACGTCCAGGTCGGCCGCCTCGACCATCAGGTCGCGGTGCCGGGACTCGTCCCCCTCCTCAGCCAGGTAGCTCCGCACCCGCTGGGCCAGCCGTTTCGCCTTGCCGATGTAGAGCACGCGCCCCGGCCCATCCTTGAAGATGTAAACCCCTGGCAATGAAGGGAGATTCCGGATCTTCTCGCTCAGCAGGCTCACGGGAGGCTCCAGAGGCCCGAGGGAGGTGGCGTGAAGGGTCACAGTACACCCGCGCGCCGGAGAGCGGCAACGCTGCCTTTTCGCCGTCCGGGGCGGTCGCAGGGGCGCTGCGAGCGGCCGGCGCGGCCTTCCCCGCCCGCCTCGCGCTTGACACTCCGCGGGCCGGCCCGTATGTTCCCCGGGCTCTTCGACGATCGTGATCCTGAAGGAGGAATCGCATGCCGCACCACAAGTCCGCGGCCAAGCGTGTCATCACCAACGAGAAGTCGCGCCAGCGTAACGTGGCCCTGCGCAGCCGTATGCGCCTGGCGATCAAGACGGTGCGTGAGGCGACGACGCGGGCGCAGGCGCTCAGCGCCTACACCCAGGCCGCCGCCGTCCTCGACCGGACCGCCGCCAAGGGCGTGATCAAGAAGGAGACCGCCAGCCGTCACAAGGGGCGTCTGGCGAAGTTCGCCGCCTCGCTCTCCGCCTAGCCACGGCCATGCCCCGCATCACCGCCGCCGGCCTCGCGGCGTGCCTCATCTTCGAATGGGTCTGCCCGGCCGCCCGCGCTCACGCGCAGGCGGCCGAGCCGTTCCAGGTGGTCCCGGTCGACGCGCCGGCGCCGCACCGCCACGCCTGGGCCTATGCCGGCATGCTGGGCGGGGCGGCGCTGGTGGGATCGTCCTTCTTCTTCGCCCATCGGGCCGACGAGGCCTACGACCGCTACCTGGTCAGCACCGACCCGAGCGCCATCGACCGGCTCTACGACCGCGCGGTGCACAACGACCATCTCTCACAGGTCTCGTTGCTCGGCGGCGAGGCGCTGATCGCCACCGGGCTCTACCTGAGGTTCATCCGCCGTCCCGCGGCCGCCCGCCTCTCGCTCGCCGTCCAGCCTTCGCGATGCGCCGTCTCCTTGCGATTCTGACCGCCGCGGCCCTGCTGGCCGGATGCAGCCGGCGCGAGCGGGCCAACCCGTTCGACCCGCTCAACCCGAGCACACGCGGCCGGCCCGCCGGATTCGAGGCGCTCGCCGGCGACGGCCAGGTCCTGCTCCATTGGCAGGCGGTCTTCGGCGACGCCCTGAGCGGCTATCAGCTGACCCGGCGTGGTCCCGGCGAGACCGTGTTCCAGCCCGTCGGCGGCGTGCTCGGGCTCAGCGTCACCGCCTTCCGCGACGTCCCGCTCGCCAACGACCGCGACTACAACTACAAGCTCTACTTCGTGTTCCAATCCGGCCCGGGCTCGCGTCCCGCCGAGGACACCGCCACCCCGGGCAGCGCCGTGCCCTGGCTGATCGAGAGCGGCGGCACCGACCTGGTCCAGGGGACGCCCGACGACCGGCACGTGGTCGCCCGCCGCGGCGGCTTCACCAGCACTGCCGACGTCGCCGTCTCGACCCGGGACGGCGCGGTGTGGGTCGCCGACGAGGGCGCGGGGCGCGTGGCCATCTACCGCCCGCAGGACGGCGTCACCACCACCATCTCGCGCCTGAGCCACCCGCGCGCCGTGGCCGTCGACGCGTTCGACGGCTCCGGCTGGGTGTGCGACCTGGGCCAGAACCTGGTCCTCCACTACAGGGCCAACGGCGATGCCGCCTCGCTCCCCATCGCCCCGCTGGTGGACCCGGTGGACGTCGCCGTCGACCCGCAGGACGGCTCGGTCTGGGTGTGCGAGCTGGGTGCCGACCGCGTGGGACGCTACGAGTCCACCTCTGCGGTCTGGAAGCGCACCGTGAGCCAGCCGGCGCGCGTCGCGGTGGACAGCACCACCCGCGAGGGCTGGGCCACCTCCTACGGCACCGGCACCATCACCCATCTCTCGTTCGCCGGGGACCTGATCGGGAGGCTGACCGGATTCCGCACGCCGCTGGGCGTGGCGGTGGACGCGCGTCGCGGCCGCATCTGGATCGCCGACCCCGGGGCCGGGCAGGTGATCGCCCTGCGCCGGGACGAGAGCGAGGAGTTCCGCGTCACCGGCCTCACCGATGCCGGCGAGCTCGCGGTGGACGCGCGGACCGGCGATGCCTGGGTGGTGCTCGCCGCCTCGGGCCAGCTCGTGCGCGTCTCGCCCGACGGCGCGATCCGGCGGATGGGCGGCCTCCGCAATCCGATCGCGGTGGCGGTGGACGCGGGCGGCCGGTAGGCCGCGGGGGCCGGCCCGAGGCGGCGCCTAGTAGTTGAAGCCGAGCGTGAACTGGGTGCGCGGCCGGGGCCCGAAGCGCTTGAAGTCGCTGGTCGACCAGGCGAAGTTCCAGCGGATCGCGGGGTAGTACCCGCCCCCCAGGTAGACCCCGAACCCCACGATCCCCAGGTGGCTCTCGAGGTTCGTGCCGCCCGAGCCCTCCCACGCCCAGGCCGCCCCGGCGAACAGCGCCCCGCTCACGGTGGGCAGCTCCCAGGCGGCCGGCACCGCCAGGACCAGCCGGCGCAGCAGCGGGAAGCGGATGTCCTCCTGGACCAGCAGCGTGCGCTGGCCGGCGAGTGAGCGGCGCGTCACCCCCGGCAGCGAGTTGTAACCGCCCAGGTAGTAGCGCTGCGCGTCGTGCCACACGCTCGCCTGCGCCTGGAGGCGCGTCGCGGCGACCACGCTCGGCACCAGCGTCCGGTAGTGGCGGATCTCGGCGAGCAGCGAGGCGTTGTTGCCCTGGCCGGACTCGAGGTCGCGGGTGAACCCGCTGCCCAGNNNNCGGGCGTTGTCGTGCACCAGGGCAAGGAAGTCGGAGACCAGGTCCGCCGACACCACGTTCCCGTCGTTCAGCCGGTGCTCGCTCGCGTGCCGCATCAGGAACGTGCCCTCGAGCCGCGTGAACTTGCTGAACGGGTAGCTGGTGAGCCCCACCAGCCCAATCCGCTTCTCGCGCCGGACCAGGTCCAGGTCCACGTCGTAGATCTGCGTCAGGCGGAAGAGGCCGATCCCGTAGTTGAGCCGCTGCGACTGGTTGATGTAGGTGACGCCGCCCTCGAAACCGTCCCAGAAGTCGCCGAACCGCTCCGAGTCGTTCGAGATGGCGATGTGGAACTGTTCGTTGCCGAGCACGTCGCTGAGCGCGATCTGGCCGCCTGCGCCGGCCCCGAGGCCGGGGTCGAAGGCGACGCCGTTCTGGATGATGTCGAGCCCGAGCCGGCGCTGATAGGGCTGGCTGGGACCGGTGTGGGTATTGGCCGGCACGGCGGCCAAGTGCTCCG
>VBPB01000081.1:36417-36857 GCA_005893365.1 Candidatus Eiseniibacteriota bacterium | reverse complement strand
CTGGGCATGCCCTCGTTCGCGAGCGGCGCTTACAACCCGCTCATCTACCCGCCCGACTGGCCGCTCGCGCTGGTGCAGAAGATCCTGCCGCTGCCGGACATGACCTGGATGCTCCTCTATTACTTCCTGGCGGGACTGTTCACCTTCCTGCTGGCCCGGGAGTGGGGAGCCACCGCCGAGGGCGCCCTGCTCGGGGCCGCGGCGTTCGTGTTCGCGCCCAACCTCATCGCGGTGGGCTCGCACGGCCATGGGAGCCAGCTGGTCGATTCGGCCTACCTGCCGCTCATGCTCTGGCTGGCGGCGCGGTGGCTGCGCGCGGGCCGTCTCACCGACCTCGGGTGGCTGGCGCTCGCGGGGGGATTCCAGATGCTGCGCGGCCACGCGCAGAACGCCTTCTACACGTGGCTCGCCGTCGGGCTCTACCTGGTCGTGGACATGGG
>VBPB01000081.1:35783-36394 GCA_005893365.1 Candidatus Eiseniibacteriota bacterium | reverse complement strand
GCGCGCCTTGGGCGTCGGCCTCGCGGTGGCGCTGGCCTTCGGCATCGCCGGGTTCTACAACCTGCCGCTGCGCGACTACGCGCGCTTCTCCATCCGCGGCACCGGCGAGGGCGGCGGCGTGGGCATGGCGTACGCGACGCAGTGGTCGATGGCCCCCTGGGAGCTGCTCACGGTGGTGGTGCCCGGGGCGGTGGGTTTCGGCGACCAGACCTACTGGGGCGGGATGCCGTTCACCAACTATCCCAACGCCTACATGGGCATCGTCGTGGTGGCGCTGGCGCTGCCGGCGCTGCTCTCGGGCGGCCCGGCACGCGCCTTCGCGGTCCTGCTGGCGCTGGTCTCGCTCGCCATCTCGTTCGGCAGCAACTTCCCGCTCTACGGCTTCCTCTATCAGCACCTGCCGCTGTTCAACAAGTTCCGCGTGCCGGTGATGATAATCCTCCTGTTCCAGCTGAGCCTGGCGCTGGCGGCGGCGTGGGGCTGGAGCGGGCTGGCCGCCGAGCGCGCGGGGGGCAAGCCCAACCCGCTCACCGGCCGGCTGCTGCTGATCGCGGCGGTCGCGCTGGCGCTGGCGCTGGTGGTCGGCGTCGGCGGCCAGGCGGGGATGCGCG
>VBPB01000081.1:33627-35706 GCA_005893365.1 Candidatus Eiseniibacteriota bacterium | reverse complement strand
TGATCGCGCTGGGCTTGATGGCGCTGACGCGCGCCGGGAAGCTCTCGGTGGCGCTCGCCTCGGTGGCGGTGCTGGCGCTGCTGCTGGTCGAGCTGTGGCCGGTGAGCGGCTCGGTGATGCAGCCGGTCATCGGCGCGCCGCAGACGGCGAGCCTCGAGACCGGACGCGACGACGTGGTGGAGTTCTTGGAGCAGGCGGGACCGGTCGGGAGCTTCCGCATCCTGCCGCTCGACGAGTTCCAGAGCAACCGCTATGCCGGCTTCGCCATCGCGTCGGTGGGGGGGGCGCACTCGGCCAAGACGCGATTGATCCAGGACCTGATCGAGAGCGACCAGTACGTGGTGAACCCCTACTGGATGCGGCTGCTGGGCGTGCGCTTCCTGGTGCGGCGGCAGGAGGTGGACTCGATCCCGGGCTTGACCCGCGTCCACCAGGGGAGCGGCACGGTGTTCGAGCTGCCCACGTGGCTGCCGCGCGCCATGGTACTGGGCGCCTACCGGGTGGTGCGGCCGCCGAAGGCCATCCTCGATTCGGTCGCCGTGGGGAGCGCCGACGCCTCAAGGGTCACCTATCTCGAGCAGGACCCGGGCCTCAGGCTGGGGCCGGTGGACGGAGCGAAGGCCGCCATCACGTCGTACCGGTTGAACGAGGTGACCGTCCAGGTGGAGACTCCGGGGGCCGCCCTGCTGCGTCTCGCGGATCTCTGGTACCCGGACTGGGAGGCCACGGTGGACGGTCGGCCGGCGGAGATCCTCAAGGCCGACTACCTGCTGCGCGCGGTGGCGGTGCCCGCGGGGTCGCACCGGGTGGAGTTCCACTTCCGTCCGCGGGCGATGCGCCAGGGGTTGCTCCTCTCGTGCGGCAGCCTGGTCGTGAGCCTGGTCCTGCTCGGGGCGGGACGGTGGCGCCGGCCGGCCGCACCCGCGGCCGGAGGGGCATGATGGAGAAGATGGTGATCATCCCGACCTACGACGAGCGCGAGAACCTGCCGTCGCTCCTGGACGCCCTGCTCGGCCTGCCCTACGACCTCCACGTGCTGGTGGTGGACGACAACTCCCCCGACGGCACCGCCCAGCTGGTCGAGGAGCGGATGGCGCGCGAGCCCCGGCTCCACCTGCTCAAGCGGCCGGGCAAGATGGGCCTGGGCTCCGCCTATCGGGATGGGTTCCGCTACGCCCTGGAGCACGGCGCCGAGTACATCTTCGAGATGGACGCCGACTTCTCGCACGACCCGCAGTCCATCGGCGCGTTCCTGACGGCCGCGGCCGGCGCGGACCTGGTGCTGGGCTCGCGGTACATCGGCGGCGTGCGCGTGGTCAACTGGCCGATGAACCGGCTCATCCTCTCGCGCACCGCCAACCTCTATAGCCGTGTCATCACCGGCCTGCCGGTGCACGATGCCACCGGCGGGTTCAAGTGCTTCAGGCGGCGCGCCCTCGAGGGCATCCGGCTCGACCGCATCCGCTCCGACGGCTACGCGTTCCAGATCGAGGTGACCTTCAAGGTGTGGAAGGCCGGGTTCACGATCCGCGAGATCCCGATCGTGTTCGTGGACCGGCGCGCGGGGGTCTCGAAGATGAACCGGCGGATCATCTGGGAGGCGGCTGGCGTGGTGTGGCAGCTGCGCTTCATGGATCTCATGGGGCGCGCGGATTGAGGCGATGAGACGCTCGCGTGGCGCGTTCCGGCGCGGGACCCTGCGGACGCTGGCGGCGGCCGCGCTGCTGGTGCTGGCCCTCCCCGGATCGTCCCGCGCGTCGGGGGCGTGGCAGACCATGCTCCACGCCCGGGACTTCACCGACCTCCTGGTCACGGACGACGAGGTGTGGTGCGCGACCGCCGAGGCCGGCCTGCTGCGCTACGACCGCGTGAGCCACCGGTTCCTCCCCATCACCCGCGAGCCCGGCGCAATCGCCAGCAACCACCTCACCAGCCTGGCCCTCGACCGGGCCGGACGGCTGTGGGTGGGCACCGCGGAGGCAGGCGTGAGCCGGTTCACCGCCGACCGGTCGTCCTGGGAGCTGGTCAGCGACTTCGACGGGTTGAAGGGCGACAGCGTCACGGCCCTCACGGTCGCGG
>VBPB01000081.1:16132-33563 GCA_005893365.1 Candidatus Eiseniibacteriota bacterium | reverse complement strand
CCTTCGACACCACGTTCGTGCTCCCGGCGATCACCGGGGTCGTCCAGCTCGCCGACACGCTCTGGCTCTCCACGCCGCGCGGCGTGGGTTACGCGCACACCACGAGCGATCTCGCGGACTGGCGCAAGGCGAACACCGGGCTGCCCACGCTCCAGGTGGAGCATCTCGCCAGCGACGGCGCCGACCTGTTCGCGCAGTCGGGCGGAGGCGTCTATCGCTGGGACCCGCCCACCGCCGCATGGGTCGCCAGCGACGCCATCGGCATCGTGCACGCTCTCAAGGAGGACTACGGCACCGTCCTGGCCGGCACCGAACTCGGCATCTGGCGCCGCCGCGCCGGCGATGCGGCGTTCACGCTGCTCGACAAGTCCCCCGTGGCCGCGCCGTCGGATGGGGACGATCCGGAGCCGGCGGTGGACCCGACCGGTACCACGACCCATTACGCCGGCACCGCGGAGGGACTCCGGGAGCAACCGCCGACACCGGGCACCGCCGTCGCGGACACCGCATGGCCGCTGCGCGTCCCGGTGGCCCCGCCCGGCAACACGTACAACAACATCATCATCGACGACACGCGCGTCTACGCGGCCACCCGCTCGCAGGGCATCGGGCGCTGGGACGGGACAACCTGGTACCCCTGGCTGCCGGTCGCCTGCACCACCGGCCCCTGCCCCAACGATTTCATCAAGGCGACCGAGGTGTTCGCCATGCTGCGGGACCGCAACCACCAGAAATGGGTGGCCTGTTGGGGATTCGCGATCGAGCGCTTCGACGACAGCACCGACCCGGCGCGGTTCACGCACTACTGGAATCAACCGGGCGACGACCCGCGCCACACGCTCGCCTTCGGGGCGGCCGCCGACTCGAACGGCGGCGTGTGGTTTGGCATGGACTTCTTCAACGACCTGGTGCCGCTCGGCCTGGACTTCTACGATTCGACCGGCGCCCACGTGGGCAACTGGCAGCCCGGCCTGCCCGCCACCAGCCTGGTGCGCGCGGGCAAGGTCCGGGCGGTCACCGTGGACAAGGCGGGTCGCATCTGGGTGGGCTACGCCGGCGCCACCAACAGCGGCGTGGACACCTTCGTGCGCCGGCCCGAGCAGGGCTACGACTTCAAGTCGGTCACCGGTACCACCAGCCTCGACATCTGGGCCATGGTCGCGCACGGCGACTCCATCTGGGTGCTGACCGACAGCGAGCTCAAACGCATCAACCGCACCTCCTCGCCGCTGCGCGTGGTGCAGACGCTCAAGACGCCGGCGGGCCGGCCGCTCAGTGGCCTGCGCCTCATGGACGTGGCGCCCAACGGCGACGTGTTCGTCGGGAGCGAGGAAGGGGTGCGCTGGTATCGCCCTGACGGCACGACGCAGAACTTCACCGCCGCCAACTCGCCGCTCGCCTCGGACGACGTGCGGGCGGTGGCGGTCGAGCCCCTGACCGGCGCGGTGTGGTTCGGCACGGCCGACGGGCTCAACCGGTTCGATCCCGCCTACCGCCCGCCGGCCCCGCCCGCGGGGGCCAGGGACACGCTCCGGGTCTTCCCGAATCCCGCGACCTTGACCGGGCTCGGCGTGGAGCTGCGGCTGCAGGGCGTCTCGGCGGGCTACACCGGCGGCATCTACGATCTGCGCGGCCGCCGGCTGCGTCGGTTCACGACGCTGGAGCGCGGGCGGGTGTTCTGGGACGGGCGCGACGAGAACGGCGTGCTGGTGGACCCGGGCGTCTACTTCGTGCGCGCGCAGGGCAGCAGTGGCCTGGCGCGCGCGCGTTTCGTGCTGCTCCATTAGCACCGCGCCGGCCACGGCCGGGGGCGATCGGGCGCGGCGAGGATGGCACGCGCCCCGTGAGCGCGTGACACGGGAGGGATCCGGGTGAGGATCGCCACACTGGCGAACGCCGCGGTCGGTCACACCCGGCGCTGGGTCGAGGGCCTGCGGGGACGCGGCCACACGGTGGGCGTCTGGTCGCTCGAGCCGGGGCCCGCCGAGCTGGGCGCCGAGCGCCTGCCCGCGTTCCCCCTGCCCGGGTTCCTCCGCTACCCGCTCGCCGCCCCGGCGTTGATGGGGGTCCTGGCCCGGTTCGGCCCCGACCTGGTCGACGCCCACTACGTGCCCAACTACGGCCTGCTCGGCGCGCTGAGCGGACGCCATCCGCTCGCGGTGACGGCGTGGGGCTCGGACCTGCTGCTCGCCGGCCGGAGCGGGCCGCTGCAGCGCGCGCGCGCGCGCTTCGTGCTCCGGCGCGCCGACCTGGTGCTGGCGGACGCCGAGAACCTGGGCCGGGCCGCCCGCGAGCTGGGGGCCCGCCCAGACGCGGTGCACGTCGTGACCTGGGGCGTGGATCTGTCGCGCTTCGCGCCCGGGCCCGCGCGCGAGCCGGGGCTGCTGGCGAGCGTGCGCATGCACGAGCCGGTCTACGACCTGGAGACGCTGATCGAGGGTGTGGCCCCGGTGATGCGCCGCCACCCGCACCTGCGCCTGGTGTTGGGCGGGGACGGCCGCCGGCGCCGGGCGCTCGAGGCGCTCGCGGCGCGCGTGCTGCCCGCCGGGCGCTACACCTTCGCCGGCATGCTGGCACCCGCGGCCCTGGCCGACCTCCTCGCGCGCGCCGAGGTCTACCTGTCGGCCTCGCGCTCTGATTCCACCTCGGTGTCGCTGCTCGAGGCGATGGCGGGCGGCGCGTTGCCGGTGGTGAGCGACATCGCGGGCAACCGCGAGTGGGTGGGCGAAGGTGAAGGCGCCCGGATGTTCGCGGTGGGGGACGCCGGCGCGCTGGAGGCGGCCCTCGAGCGCGCCCTCGGCGAGCCGGCGTGGGCCGAGGCCGCGCGCCGCCGCAATCGCGAGGTGGTCGCGGCGCGCGGCGAGACCACCCGGAACCTCGCGCGCATCGAGGCGCTGTTCGCCACCCTGGTCGGCCGCGGCACCGCCGCGCGCGGCGGGGGGCGGTCGTGAGCGTGCGTCGCCTGCTCATTGTGTGCTACTTCTACCCGCCGCTGGCGGGCGGTGGGGTCCACCGGATCCTCGGCTTCACGCGCCACCTGCCGGCCCACGGATGGGCGTGCACGGTGGTGTGCGCCGGCGCGCGGGACTACTGGGTGCGGGACGCATCCCTGGCAGCCCGGGTGCCGGCCGAGACGGAGGTGATCCGGGTGAGCGGAGGCAGCGGACTCGAGGCGTGGATGCGCCTGGGACGCGGCCGCGACGAGGGCCGGCGGCCGGGCGGCCTGTTCGCCGGCCTGCGCTCGCTCAGCGACTGGTGGCTGCTGCCCGACTCCTACGCCGGCTGGTCGCGCCGCGCGGCCACGGCCGCCGCCCGCCGCATCCGCCAGGGCGGGATCGACGCGATCCTCACCAGCTCGCCGCCGGACAGCGTCCAGCTGGCGGGCCTGGCCCTCCGGCGCCGCTTCGCCGTGCCGTGGGTCGCCGACTTCCGCGACCCCTGGGTCGCCCTCCACTTCCGTCGTCCGCCCACGGCATGGCACCGCGCGCGCCAGGCGGCGATGGAGCGGGCGGTCCTGGGGGGCGCGGATCTGGTCCTCGCCGCCTCGCGCACGCACGCCGACGACCTGATCGCCGCCGCGGGCCAGGCGCGGCTCGAGCACCTGCCCAACGGCTTCGAGCCCGAGGTCGTGGACGAGGCGACGGAGGACGCGGGGGTCCCGGCCGAGGCCTTCGTCCTCGCCTTCACCGGGACGATGTCGCTGATGCCCGACACCGACGTGCTGCTCGAGGCCCTCCACGACCTGTTGAGCCTAAGGCCCGAGGCGCGCCGCCGCCTGCGCGCCAAGCTGGTGGGACCGTTCGAGTCGCACCACGCCGATCGGGCCCAGGCGCTGGGCTTGACCGGCATCGTCGAGTTCCCCGGACCGCGCACGCACGCGGCGACCCGGGCGCTGCAGCGGCGCGCCGACCTGCTGCTGCTCTGGAAGCCGCGCGGCGCGGGCTACCGCACCATGGTGCCGGGGAAGCTCTACGAGTACCTGGACGCGGGACGCCCGGTGCTGGCGCTCCTCGATCCCGGCGACGAGGCGGCCGAGCTGGTCCGCCGCGGCGGGGGCGAGGTGCTGCCCCCGGGCGACCGCGTCCCGCTCGCCGCGGCGATCGAGCGTCACTACCTGGCGTGGAAGGACGGGAAGCGTTCCCTCGCCGAGCGCCCCGCGTGGCTCGCCCAGCACGCCCGGCCGCGCCTGGCGGGGCAGCTCGCGGGATGGCTCGACGCGCTCGCCGTGGCACGGCCCGAGGGGGCGGCCTGATGCAGACGCTCTACGGGCCGATGACGCGGGTCGAGCGCTGGGCGCTGGCCTTGGGGCTGGTGCTGGCGGCGGCGCTCATGTGGCCGCTCCGCCACTACCTCACCGACGACACGTTCATCCACCTGCGCTACGCCAGCAACGTGGCGGCCGGGCGCGGGCTGGTGTTCAACGTCGGGGAGCGCGTCTACGGTTGCACCAGCCCGTTGTGGGTGACGCTGCTCGCCGACGCGATCGCGATCGGGTTCGACGGGCTCACGGCCGCGCGCGTGATCGGCATGGCGGCGGCGCTCGCGTCGGTCGGCCTGTTCCTCCAGCTGATGCGCCGCACCGTGCCCAGCCCGTCGGTGCGCGCGGCGGCGACGCTGGCCTGGGCGGGCCACGCCTGGATGATCCGCTGGTCCACCTCCGGGATGGAGACCTCGCTCGCCACCACCCTCACGCTGGCCGGCTTCGTCGCGTTCACCGAGGGCTCGCGCTGGGGCGCGCGTCCGCTGCGCACCGGAGCCCTGTGGTCGCTGGCGGCCCTGGCGCGTCCCGAGGCGGTGTTCCTGCTGCTGCTGTGGGGCGTGTTCCTGCTCATCGAGGCCGACAACCGCGAGGGTCTGCGGCGCCTGGTGCTCGGGACCCTGGCGCCGGTGTGCGTCTACGGCGGCTGGGTGGTGTTCGCGCGCCTCTACTTCCACACCTTCTGGCCCCAGACGCTGGTGGCCAAGACCGCCGGCGCGGAAGGGGTGCGTGATCACGCCGAGAACCTGTGGCGCATGGCGCGCATCGTCGGCGCCACCGACGGCGTGCTCGCGGCCGTGCTGGTGCTGGCGCTCCTGGTCGGCGCCCGGCGCATGTGGCGCTCGCCTGCGCCGTCCCAGCGGCTGGTGCCGTGGGCCTGGCTCCTGGGCCTGCCGGCCTTCTACGCCTCGCGCGGCGTGCCGGTGATCTCGCGCTACCTGGTGCCGAGCCTGCCGGTGCTGGGCTGGCTCGCGTGGCGCGCCGCCGAGCGGTGGTGGGCGGGCGAGCAGCCGGGGCCGGCGCGCCGCCGCCTGGTCGCGGTCGCCGCCGCGGCGCTGACCGTGCTCGTGCTGGCGCAGAACCTGGTGGTCTATCGGACGCAGGTGCTGCCGCACGTCCGGACCTTCACGCCGGCGCTGGAGCGGAGCCTGATCGCCTGGGGGCGATGGTTCGACCGGCACACGCCCCAAGACGCGGTGATCGCCACGCCCGACATCGGCGCCATCGGCTACTTCGGCCGGCGGCGGGTGATCGACCTGGCCGGACTGGTGACGCCCGAGATGGTGCCGGGTCTGCAGCGCGAGAGTCAGGAGGACGCGGTGGCGGGGTTCTACTTCGCCAGCTTCGCGCGCCCCGACTACCTCGTCGACCGGGCCGCGGTCGGGCAGAGTCTCATGACGCGCAGCCCCTACCACGCGTGCCTCGAGCCGCTCGGGGACACGTACGTCCCCAACCTCGGCGTCAGCAAGCCCGAGCCGGTCATCTACTCCTTCTATCGGGTGGACTGGGCGGTCTTCGACTCGCTCCGCGCGCGGCGCTGAACCCACGCTGACGCCCCACGCTGACGCCCCACGCTGACGCCCCACGCGCCGCCGCGGCGCGGACGAGGTGTCGCGGCGGCGTGGAAGCCCCGGATGTCGTTGCGCGCGCCCCCCGCGAGGCCCCGAGTGCACACGCGTGCAGGGTTAGGCCGCATCTTTCTTGGTGC
Organism: Candidatus Eiseniibacteriota bacterium; assembly: GCA_005893365.1. Lineage (GTDB taxonomy): Bacteria > Eisenbacteria > RBG-16-71-46 > RBG-16-71-46 > RBG-16-71-46 > WS-11. The sequence continues at coordinate 27,597 of VBPB01000081.1, read as the reverse complement.
GATCGATGTTTTCCTTTTGACAGCGGCGCGGCCGCTCACCTACATTGCGCGGCTGTGGGGCCGCGTGGGGATTTGTGGCGGTGGATGGTGATTCCTTCCTGAGGGCCGCATTCGATGCCGTCGTTCGTCGGGACCTTCTCGTACGCCATCGACCATAAGGGTCGCATCGCCGTGCCGACCGACATGCGGCGCGGCGGGTCGGCGCGCCGGCCGCTCTCGACGTTCTTCCTCAACCGTGGTTTCGATGGCTGCATCGCCGTGTATCCGCCGGAGGGCTGGCAGCGGATGCTCGAGAAGATCCGCAAGTTCTCGCCCGGCGATGCCAAGGCGCGCGCCTTCAAGCGCGCGTTCCTCCAGGATGCGATGGAAGTGACGGTGGATTCCCAAGGACGGATCACGATCTCACCGGCACTGATCGCCCATGCAGCGCTCGGCAAGGATGCCGTGCTGCATGGGTCCGATACCTGTATCGAGATCTGGAATCCCGAGCGCTTCGCGCAGCTGACCAAGAAGGTCGTGGATACGCCCGGCGACTACGAGGAGCTCGCCGCCGGGCTCTTCAAGGAAGAAGCCTGATGATCGGCCTGGACCGCCCCGACACGTCGCCCCCGCGCCCGGCGCTGTCGCTCACCGTGGCGCTGCGCGTCGGCCGTCCCGAGGCGGGCGCCCGGGTCGAGTGGCACGAGCGCGCCGGCACCTCGCCGAACGGTGCGCCCGGGGTGGCGCGCGTGGCGCTGCGCGGCGCCATCGACGACGAGGCCGCGCGGCGGCTGGCGCGCCTGCTCGACGATCTGGTGGCGCGGGGCGCCGAGCAGGTGCTGGTGGACTGCGCCGCCCTCGAGCACATCGACTTCCGCGTCGTGCCGGCGCTGATGGAAGCCTTCGACCGCTGCGAGGCGGCCTCCGGCGGCGTCGTGGTCTGCGGGCTCTCGCGCTACCTGCGCGACCTCTTCCGCGTCGCGGGCTGCGAATCCCGCCTGCGCTGCTGGCCCTCGGCGGCGGATCTGCTGTCGGCGGGCGCCCCCGCCCCCGAGCCGGAACGTGAGCGCGCGTCATGAGCCGGTGCTGGTCGCCGAGGTCCTGCGCGTGCTCCGCAATGGTCCCGGACTCTACCTGGACGCGACCCTGGGCGACGGCGGCCACGCGGAAGCCCTGTTGGACGCCGAGCCCGGCGCGCGCCTGCTCGGCACCGATCGCGACCCCGAGGCCATCGCCCGCGCGGGCGAACGGCTGCAGCGCTTCGGAGGGCGCGTGACCCTGGCCCAGGCCACCTTCCGCGAGCTGGGTGCGGTCCACGCGCGCCTGGGGACCACGCCGTTCACGGGCGCCCTCTTCGACCTCGGGCTCTCGTCGCGGCAGATCGACGCCCCCGAGCGCGGCATGAGCTTCATGCGCGAGGGGCCCCTCGACCTGCGCATGGACGTGGGAGCCGGCCGGCCCGCGTCCGAACGGCTCGCCACGGTCAGCGAGGCCGAACTGGCGGAAGCGCTCCGCGAGCACGGGGATCTTCCGCAGGGCCGGCGCCTGGCGCGCGCCATCCTCTTGGCCGCGGGACGCGGGGAACTCCCTACGACCCGCTCGCTCGCGGAGCTGACGGACCGCGTGCTGGGAGGCCGGCCCCATCCCCGTCGCACCGCGCGCGTGTTCCAGGCGCTGCGCATCTGGATCAACGACGAGGCCGCGGAGCTCGAGGCGGTGCTGGCGTGGCTGCCGGGCGCGATGCGTCCCGGCGGCGTGGTGGTGACCCTCGCCTACCACTCGGGCGAGGATCGGCGCATCAAGCAGGCGCTGCGGGGCCGGCCCGAGCCGGCCACGCGGCGGAAGGTTCGTCTGCTGCAGGCGCGGCCTGCCGAGGGGCCGTGGCAGGAGCTGAATCGCAAGGTGGTGACCCCCTCACTGGAGGAGAGGGCCGCGAACCCGCGCGCACGCAGCGCACGGCTCCGCGCCTTCCGGAGGAACTCCGCATGAAGCTGGGACAGGGACGTTCCGGTCCATCGTGGCGCGCAGCGGAGCTGCGCGTCCTCCGGCCCGGGCTGTGGCTGATCGCCGCGGCCGTGGTCGGGATGCTGCTGGTCGAGGTCTGGGAGGGCTCGCGTCTGGCCCAGCTCTCCCTGGCGCTCGGTCAGGACCGCACGGCACTCGAGCTGGCGCGGGCGCGGCTCGCCTTCGTCCGCGCCGATCGAGAACGCCGCGCCACCCGCGCCGAGACCGCCCCCCTCGCCGCCCGTTGGGGTCTGGCGCCGGCCGACGCCAAGCAGGTGATCGCGCTGCCGTCCGAGTACCTGGCGGCGGGCGTGACCCCGGACCGGGACGGCGAACCCGCCTCGGTGCTGGCGTGGGCGGAGAGGGCATCGCGTGCACTCGTGCCGGAGGCCACGGCCCGGGTTCGCGCACAGGATTGACGACCGGCCACTCATAACGGATCGGGCGTCCGGAGAGGTATGCCGGCCGCACCACCGCACCGCGCTTGTGACGGCCCGGCGGTCTGCGTGAACCGCCGTTCCACGGAGGGAAGGAGTTGGCCCACAGGGAAATGCGCAAGAGTCGGGTGCTGGTGGCTGCGGCCGGCTTGTTGTTGGGGCTGGTGTCGGTCTGGCTTCGGGTGGCGTGGCTCGCGATCGGACGCCACGACTACTACCAGGAGCGGGCCGACGCGAACCAGGAACAGCGCGTCGTCGACCCCGCGACGCGCGGCAACCTGGTCGATCGCGCGGGGCGCGTCCTGGCGCGCGACCTGCTCACCTATTCGGTCTCGGCGGTCCCGCGCGAGATGGCCGACCCGCGGCGCACCGCGCGGATGCTGGCCCCGCGGCTGGGGCTGGACCCGGGGGTCCTCGCCAAGTCGTTCGCCCGCCGGCCGCGCTACGTGCGGGTCGCGCGCAGCATCTCGCCCGCCCTGGCCGAGTCGCTGCGGGCGCGCCGCGAGCGCGGCATCTACCTGGCGACCGAGGTGCAGCGGGTCTATCCGCTCGGCGCCGCGGCTGCGGAGCTGGTGGGGCGCACCGATCTCGACGACGCCGGCGTCGACGGCATCGAGCTCGAGTTCGACGACCTGCTGCGCGGGCAGACCGGCTGGACCACGCTGCTGCGCGACGGCGCCGGCCACTCGCATCCGCTCCCGGGCGGCGAGCGGCGCCGCCCCGCGGACGGCGACCGGCTGGTGCTCACGCTCGACGCCGACCTCCAGTGCATCCTCGAGTCGCATCTGGCGGCGGCGGTGGACTCGCTCCGGGCGGTGCGCGGCTTCGCGATGTTCCTCGACCCGCGCACCGGGGAGATCCTGGCGGCGGCGGTCTCGCCGCACCTGGGGCCCGGCAAGGGTCGCAACTGGAACTTCACCGATCAGTACGAGCCGGGCTCGACCTATAAAGTGGTGGCGGCCGCGGCGGCCCTGGAGGAAGGTGTGGTCAAGCCCGACCAGGTGTTCGAGGCGTCGGCGACCGGGGTGGCGACCGTGGCGCCCGGGGTCACGTTCCACGACGTCCACAAGGCGCCGCGCTATTCGTTCCGCGACGCGATCCGCTGGTCGAGCAACATCGTCATGGGCAAGATCGGATGCGCGGTCGGGGCGCAGCGGCTCTACCGCTACGCGACGGCGCTCGGCTTCGGCAGCATCACCGGCGTCGAGTTCCCGGGCGAGGCGGGCGGGCTGCTGCGCGCGCCCGAGCACTGGTCGGCGCGCTCGACGCCCACGATCGCCATCGGGCACGAGCTGTCGGTGACGCCGCTCCAGCTGACGCTCGCCTACGCGGCCATCGCCAACGGCGGGGTGCTGATGCGGCCGATGCTGCTGCGCGAGGTGCGCGACCCGCAGGGCCAAGTGGTGCGGCGCGAGCAGCCGCAGGCTTCGCGCCGCGTGTTCAGCGAGGCGACCAGCGCCACGTTGCGCACGATGCTGACGGCGGTCGTGGACAGCGGCACCGCCAAGCTGGCGCGCGTGCCGGGCATCACCATCGCCGGCAAGACCGGGACCGCGCAGAAGTACGACGCCTCGGTCGGCACCTACGGCGCGGGACAGTTCCTCTCCTCGTTCGTCGGCTTCGCCCCGGCGGAGGACCCGCGCATCGTCGGCCTGGTCGTCATCGACGAGCCGCGCGGCAAGAAGTACTTCGGCGGCGAGGTGGCGGCCCCGGTGTTCCGCGAGGTCATCCGCGACCTGATGCGCATCCCCGACGGCACGCTCACCCCGGGGGTGACGCAGGTCGCCATGCGCCCGCCCGCCCCGGCGCCGGTCACCGTCCCCGACCTGCGCCTGCTGCCGCCGGCCGCCGCCGAGCAGCGGCTCGCGGGCTACGGTCTGCATGCCCGGTTCACCGGCTCGGGGCCGCGGGTGTTGAGCCAGGAGCCGGCGGCGGGGAGCGCGGTGGAGCGGGGGGCTCCGGTCGCGGTGTGGCTCTCGGCCCCCGAGGATTCGACCGGGCGCTGCCTGCCCGATCTCGCCGGCCTGTCGCTGCGCCAGGCGTTTCGCGAGCTGACGCGCCGGCAGGTGGCGGTCCAGTACGTCGGCAGTGGCGTGGTGGTCGAGCAGCGGCCCGCGGCGGGGGCGCATCTGCCGCTCTCCGGTCCGTGCGTCCTGCGCTGCCAGCCGGCGCCGATCGTGGCGCGCATCGCGCCGGGAGCGCTGGTCCGATGAGGCGCGCGGGGACGGCGGGCGCCGCCGCGGCGCCGCGACCGGCGCCGGGGGGCAGGCGATGACGCTCGCGTCCCTGCTGGCCGAGGTGGAGACGACCGCGGTGACCGGTCCCACCGACCGCGAGATCTCGGACCTGTGCCTGGATTCGCGCCGCGTGGCACCCGGGGCCGTCTTCTTCGGCCTCGCCGGCGCGCGCGAGGACGGCGGCCGTTACGCCGCGCAGGCGGTGGCGGCCGGTGCGGCGGCCGTGGTCGTGGCGCGCGGCACCACGGTCGCGGGGACCACGGTGGTCGAGGTCGAGGAGCCGCGCCGGGCGCTGGCCCAGGCGGCGGCGCGCTTCCATGGGCACCCCGAGCGCGCGCTGCGCGTGATCGGGGTCACCGGCACCAACGGCAAGACCACCACCACCTGGATGCTCGAAGCCATCTTCGCCGCGGCCGGGCTCAAGGCGGGCGTGATCGGCACCACCGGCGTGCGCCTGGCCGGCGAGCCGCGTCCGGCCACGCTCACCACGCCCGAGGCCCCGGCCCTGTTCGGCCTGCTGCGCGAGATGGTGGCGCGCGGGGTGGCGGCGGTGGCGATCGAGGTGAGCAGCCACGCGCTGGTGCAGCGGCGCGCCTATGGGCTCGCCTGCGAGGTGGCGGTGTTCACCAACCTGAGCCACGATCACCTGGACTACCACGCCACCATGGAGCGCTACCTGGACGCCAAGCTGATGCTGTTCGACGGGCGCAACCTCGATCGCGGCGGCGCGGGCGGCCGGGCGTGGACGGCGGTGGTGAACGCCGACGATGCCGTGGCCGATCGCGTGGCGGAGGCGGCCCGCCGCGGTGGCGCCGCGCTGGCGACCTACGGCGGGGGTGAGGGCGTTCGCTTCCGCATCGAGGCCGTGGCCCCGCAGCCGCGCGGGCTCTCGTTCGCCCTGCGGCACGAGGGACGCGTGACCCAGGTCGCGCTCCCCCTGCTGGGACGGCACAACGCCTGGAACGCGGCCGCCGCGTTCGCCGCCGCCGCGGCGATGGGCATCGGGCCCAAGACCGCGTGCACGGGCCTGGCCGGGATGCCGGCGGTGCCCGGCCGCCTCGAACCCGTCGAGGCGGGCCAGCCCTTCGGCGTGGTGGTGGATTACGCGCACACGCCCGACGCGCTGGGGCGGGCCCTGGCGGCCGCGCGCGAGCACGGCGGCGGGCGGGTGCTGCTGGTGTTCGGCTGCGGCGGCGACCGCGACCGCGGCAAGCGTCCGGTGATGGGGAAGGTGGCGGCCCAGGGCAGCGACCGCGCCTGGGTCACCAGCGACAACCCGCGCCGCGAGGATCCGGCGGCGATCGCGGCCGACATCGTGGCCGGCGCCGAGGCGGGGGCGTTCACCGTCGAGCTCGACCGCCGCGCGGCCATCGTCGCCGCGCTCGCGGCCGCGCGTCCCGGCGACACGGTGCTGATCGCCGGCAAGGGCCACGAGACCACCCAGACCCTCGGCGAGTGCCAGCTGCCGTTCGACGACCGCGAGGTCGCGCGCGAGGCGCTGCGCGCGCAGGCGGCGGGGCGGAGATGACCGCCGCGACCGGGGCGCCCCTGCTCACGCTGCCCGAGGTGGCGCGTGCGGTCACCGGCGACCTGGTGGCGCGCGAGGTGCCGAGCCGGCCCGACGCACGCGAGGCGTTCCTGCGCCAGGCCGTCGACGGGGTCAGCATCGATACCCGCACCCTCACGCCGGGCCAGCTGTTCGTGCCGCTGCGCGGCGGCAACACCGACGGCCACCGCTTCCTGGCCGAGGCGTTCCGCCGCGGCGCCGCCCTCGCCTTCTGCGAGCGCGAGCGCTATCCCGAGTGGGAGGGGCACGAGCCCGGACCGCTGGTGCTGGTGGAGGATGCCACCGCCGCGCTGCAGCGGCTGGCACGCCGGTTCCGCGACGGCTGGCACGGGCGGCTGATCGGCGTCACCGGCAGCGCGGGCAAGACCACCACCAAGGACCTGGTCGCGGCGGTGCTCGCCACCGCCGTCCCCACGCTCAAGACCGAGGGGAACCTGAACAACCATTGGGGCGTGCCGCTCACGCTCCTGCGCCTGCGTCCCGAGCACCGCTTCGCGGTGATCGAGATCGCCATGAACCACCCGGGCGAGATCGCCGGGCTGGCCGCGATGGCGCGTCCCGAGGCGGCCGTCATCACCAACGCCGGCAGCGCCCACCTCGAGGGCCTGGGCTCGCTCGCGGCGATCGCGCGCGAGAAGGCCTCGCTCGCCGCCGCGGTCCCGCCCGGGGGGCCGGTGTTCGCGGGGGCCGACTCGCCGCGGCTCATGGCCGCCCTGCGCGGCATGAAGGTGCGGGTGGTGAGCTATGGCTTCGCCGCCGCGGCCGCGGTGCGCGCCGAGGGGCTGACCGATCTCGGGCCCGAGGGCTCGCGCTTCACGGTCGCGGGGTTCCCGACCGTCCACCTCAAGCTGGTCGGCCGGCATCAGGTGCAGAACGCGCTCGCGGCCCTGGCGGTGGCGCGCGAGTACGCGGTGGATCCGGCGGCGGCCGTGGCCGCCCTCGCGGCGCAGCGCTCCGGGAAGGGCCGGATGGAGGTGCGTGCCTTGCGCGGCGCCACGCTGCTGGTGGACTGCTACAACGCCAACCCGGAGTCGACGCGCGCGGCCCTGGCGACGCTGGCCGGATGGCCCGAGGCCACGCGCCGCATCGCGGTGCTGGGCGACATGCTCGAGCTCGGCGGCGACGCGCCGCGGCTCCATCGCGAGACCGGCGAGGCCGCGCGCGACGCCGAGGTGTGGGCGGTGGGCACGTACGCGGGCGAGTGGGCGGCGGGGGCCACGCGCGCCGGGGTCACGGCGCGGAGGTTCGCGGACCAGGCGGCACTCGCCGAGGCGCTGCGCGAGGCCCTCGCCCCCGGGGTCGTGGTGCTGATCAAGGCCTCGCGCGGGGCCGGATTCGACGCGCTGGTGCGCCGGCTCGGGGCGGAGGCCTGAGATGTTCTACGAGTGGGTCTATCCGCTCCACACCCTGGACGGGCTCTCGGCGCTGAACGTCTTCCGCTACATCACGTTCCGCGCCGCCTACGCGGCCATCACCGCGCTGCTCGTCTGCTTCGTGCTGGGCCCCCCGATGATCGAGTGGCTCGCGCGCCTGCGCCTGGGCCAGAGGATCCGCGCCGAGGGGCCGCAGGCGCACCTGGCGAAGGAGGGCACGCCCACGATGGGGGGGCTGCTCATCGTCACCGCCATCGTCCTGCCCACGCTGCTCTGGGGCAACTTCCACTCGCGGCCGGTGTGGATCGCCCTGTTCGCCACGGTCTGGCTCGGGGCGCTGGGCTTCCTCGACGACTACCTGCGGGTGGTCAAGGGGCTGCGGCGCGGGCTGCTCGGCCGCTACAAGCTCGCGGGCCAGATCGCGCTCGGGGCCCTGATCGGGCTGCTGCTGGTGCTGTGGCCGGAGAAGGGACTCTCGCCCACCGTCACGCACGTCCCGTTCCTCAAGTTCCGGTTCATCGACTTCGGCGTCCTGTTCGTGCCGTTCGTCATCCTGGTCATCACCGCCTCGTCCAACGCGGTCAATCTCACCGACGGCCTGGACGGGTTGGCCTCCGGCCTGGTGGCGATCGCCGCCGTCGCCTTCGCCGGCATGTGCTATCTGACCGGACATCTCAAGTTCAGCGAGTACTTGAACCTGAGCTACCTGCGCTACGCCGGCGAGCTCACCGTGTTCTGCGCCGCGGTTCTCGGCGCTTCGCTCGGCTTCCTGTGGTACAACTGCCATCCGGCGAGCGTGTTCATGGGCGACACCGGATCGTTGGCCCTCGGCGGCGCTCTCGGCACCATCGCCGTGCTCATCAAGCGCGAGTTCTGGCTGGTGCTGGTGGGCGGGGTGTTCGTCGCCGAGACGCTCTCGGTCATGATCCAGGTCGCATCGTTCAAGCTGTGGGGCCGGCGCGTCTTCAAGATGTCGCCGCTCCACCACCATTTCGAGCTGCTGGGCTGGGCCGAATCGCGCGTCGTGCTGCGCTTCTACATCGTCGGCGCGCTGCTCGCCCTGCTGTCGCTCTCGACCTTCAAGCTCCAATGACCATCGACGCCCGACATCCGCTGCCCGGCACGCGGCCCCTGGTGATGGGGGCGGCCCGCTCCGGACTCGCCGCCGCCCGGCTGCTCAAGCGGCACGGCGCCGAGGTGCGCCTCGCGGATCGGCGGTTCGCGGAGACCGGCGGCGCCGCGCGGGCGATGCAGCTGCGCCGCGAGGGCGTGGCCGACGAGTGCGCGGCCGACCAGCCGGACGCCCTCGCCGGCCGCGACCTGGTGGTCTTGAGCCCCGGCATCCCGGTGGAGCATCCGGTGGGCGCGGCCGCGCGCGCGCGCGGCATCCCGGTGATCTCCGAGCTGGAGCTCGGCTTCCTCGCCGCCCGCGCCCCGCTCATCTGCATCACCGGCACCAACGGCAAGAGCACCACGACCGACCTGGTGGGGGCGCTGGTGCGCGCCGCCGGGCGCGAGGTCGCCGTGTGCGGCAACATCGGCCGGGCGCTGTGCGAGGTGGCCGAGTCGGTGAGCGCCACCGGCCTGCTGGTGGTCGAGGTGTCGTCGTTCCAGCTCGAGACCGTGGACCGGCTGCGGCCGTTCGTCGCGACCTGGCTCAACCTGACGCCCGACCACCTCGAGCGCCACGGCGACCTCAAGACCTACGGGGCGCTCAAGCAGCGGCTGTTCGCGCGCCAGCAGGAGGGGGACTGGTCGGTGTGGAACGCCGACGACCGCGCGGTGATGAGCCGGCGCAGCGGCGCGGCGGCGCCGCTCGAGTTCTCGGCCGAGCGGCCGGTGGACGAGGGGGCGTTCGCCCAAGACGGCCGCATCGCCCTGGCCTGGCGCGGCGGCGTCGAGCCGCTCATGCCCGCCGCCGAGCTCAGGCTGCCCGGGGCCCACAACCGGTCGAACGCGCTGGCGGCGCTGGCCACGGTGCTGCCGCTCGAGATCGCGCCCGACACGCTGCGCGAGGTCCTGCGCGGCTACGCCGGCCTCGAGCACCGGCTGGAGCCGGTGGCGACGGTCGAGGGGGTGCGGTTCGTCAACGACTCGAAGGCCACCAACGTGCGCTCGCTCGAGGTGGCGCTCAAGAGCTTCGACGAGCCGGTGGTGTTGATCGCCGGCGGTCGCGACAAGGGCCAGGATTTCACCCCGCTTGGCCCCCTGGTCGCGCGCCACGTGGCCTGCCTGGTGCTGATCGGCGAGGGCGCCGAGCGCATCGCCGCCGCCTGGCCCGGCGTGCCGGCGGTGCGGGCGGACACCCTGGAGCGGGCCGTGGACGAGGCCTTCCGGCATGCGCGCCCGACCTCCGCGGGGGGGCGCGCCGGCGTGGTGCTGCTCTCGCCCGCCTGTGCCTCCTACGACATGTTCCAGGACTACGAGGACCGCGGCCGGAAGTTCAAGGCCGAGGTCGAGCGGCTCAGGGTCGCGGGGGTGGCGTCGTGAGCCGCGGCGACCGCTGGCTGCTGGTCCTGGCGCTCGCGCTCTCGGCGGTCGGCCTGGTGATGGTCTACTCCTCGAGCGCCATCATCGGGATCACGCGCTACCAGGACCCGAACCACTTCTTCACCCGCCAGCTGCTGCGCGTGCTGCTCGGGGCCTCGGTGCTGCTGGCCTGCGCGCGCCTGCGCCTGCGCCACCTGGAGCGCGCGGCGCCCTGGCTGCTCGCGGGCTCGGTCGGGCTGCTCGGCGTCCTGGAGGTGGCCGGCCACGTCTCGCACGGGGCCGCGCGCTGGCTCAAGGTCGGGGTCCTGAGCATCCAGCCCACCGACCTGGCCCGCATCATGACGGTGGTGTTCCTGGCCTGGTGGCTCAAGCGCTCGCCGCCGGCCGAGCAGGGCTTCCTGCGCGGGCTCCTGCCGCCGCTGGCGGTGACCGGGGTCGTGTCCGGCTTGATCCTGCTCCAGCCCAACCTGAGCAGCGCCGCCTTGCTGGCGGTGACCGGGACGGTGATGGTGTTCCTCGCCGGGGCGAGGATGCGGCATCTCGCCATCCCGGTCGCCGGCGTGGCCGCGGCGTTCGCCCTGGCGCTCATGACCCATCCCTATATGATGGGACGGTTCCAGACCTTCCTCGGCTCGTGGGCGGGCGGCCCGCCGGACGCGCGCGGCGCGGGCTGGCAGCTCGACCAGTCGCTGATCGCCATCGGCTCGGGGGGCTGGTTCGGCCGCGGCATCGGCGCCGGGCTCCAGAAGTACCTGTTCCTGCCCGAGGCGCACACCGACTTCATCTTCTCCATCGTCGGGGAGGAGACGGGATTCCTCGGGGCCACGGTGTTGCTGGCCCTGATCGCACTGTTCCTGTGGCGCGGGCTGCGCGCGACCGCGCGCGCCTCCGACCCGTTCGTCTCGCTGCTCGCGGGCGGGCTCACGCTGCAGATCGGCCTGTACGCGATCGCCAACCTGGCGGTCGCGACCGGATTGGCCCCCACCACCGGCCTGCCGCTGCCGTTCGTCTCGTACGGCGGCTCGGCGCTGCTGGTCAACATGGCGGCGGCCGGCCTGCTCTATCGGGTATCCGCCGGGAACGACGAGCGCGAGGCACTCGCGCGCCAGCGCTTTAGGGAGGCGTCGTGAAGATCATGATCGCCGGCGGCGGGACCGGAGGGCACGTCTATCCGGGCATCGCCGTGGCCGAGGAGCTGATGCGCCTGAGGCCGCGCGCCGAGGTGGTGTTCGTGGGCGGCCGCCGCGGGCTCGAGGCCCAGGCCGTGCCCGAGAGCGGGTTCCGCCTGCGCACCGTCATGACCCGGGGATTCCCGCGCCGCGCCTGGTGGCGCTGGCCGGGTGCGGTGCTGGCCAACGTGGTCGGCCTGTTCCAGGCG
>VBPB01000081.1:0-16118 GCA_005893365.1 Candidatus Eiseniibacteriota bacterium | reverse complement strand
CACCGGCGGCTACGTGAGCGGACCGGTGGCGCTGGCCGCCTGGATGCTGGGCCGCCCGCTGCTGCTCCAGGAGCAGAACAGCATCCCGGGGCTGGCCAACCGCTGGCTGGCGCGGGTGGCCGACGAGGTGCATCTGTCGTTCACCGAGGCGCGCGCCTACTTCCGCCGCAAGGACAACCTCAAGGTGACCGGGAACCCGGTCCGCGGCCACATCCTGGGGGGGGATCGCGACCTGGGCCTCAAGACCTTCGCGCTGGCCGAGGGCAAGCCGACGGTGTTCATCTTCGGCGGCAGCCGCGGGGCGCACCGCATCAACGAGGCGGCGGTCGACGCGATGCGCCGGCTCAAGGGGCGCGTGGACCTCCAGTGCATCCTGCAGACCGGCCGCGACGACCAGGCCTGGGCGCAGGGCATCGTCGAGGCCGAGCAGCTGCCGGTGCGGGTACTCGCCTACCTGCGTGACATCCATCTGGCCTACGCCGTGGCGGACCTGGTGGTGTGCCGCTCCGGCGCCATGACCCTGGCCGAGATCGCGGCCTGCGGGACGCCGGCCATCCTGGTGCCCTACCCGCACGCCGCCCACAACCACCAGGAGGTCAACGCCAACAACCTGGTGGAGCGCGGGGCGGCCGCCCTGATCCTGGACCGCGAGCTCTCGGGCGAGCGGCTCGCCAAGGAGATCGCGCACCTGGTCGCCGACCGCCAGACGCTGCGGCGCATGTCGGCCAACGCGCGCACGTTCGCGCGGCTGGACGCGGCGGAGCGCATCGTGCGGAGCCTCGAGCGCTGGTCGGAGCGGCGCGGCGCCGCGCAGGCGACCCCGGCCGGCAACGGGGGAGGCCGCTGATGTACGGCCGCACGCACCGCATCCACTTCATCGGCATCGGCGGCTCCGGCATGTCGGGGCTGGCCGAGGTGCTGCTCAACATGGGCTATCAGGTCTCGGGCAGCGACCTGCGCGCCTCGGACACCACCGACCGGCTCACCCAGCGCGGCGGGCGGGTGTTCATCGGCCACGCCCCGGCGAACGTCGAGGGGGCCCAGGTGGTCGTCTACTCGAACGCGGTCGGCGACGACAACCCCGAGCTCGCCGCCGCCCGCGCCGGACAGGTCCCGGTCATCCCGCGCGCCGACATGCTGGCCGAGCTGATGCGCATGAAGTACGGGGTCGCGGTCGGCGGCGCCCACGGCAAGACCACCACGACCTCGCTCATCGCCGCGGTGCTGGCGCGCGGCGGGCTCGACCCCACCATCGTCGTGGGTGGGCGGCTGCACGCGATCGGCGCCAACGCCCAGCTCGGCCACGGCCAGTTCCTGGTGGCCGAGGCCGACGAGAGCGACGGGTCGTTCCTGAGGCTCTCCCCGGCGATGGCCGTGGTCACCAACATCGACCGCGAGCACCTCGACCACTACAAGGACTTGCAGGAGATCCGCCAGGCGTTCATCTACTTCGCCAACCGCGTGCCCTTCTACGGCGTGGCGGTGCTGTGCGTCGACGACGAGCAGGTGCGCGCGATCCTGCCGCAGGTGACGCGGCGCACGCTGCTCTACGGCACGCACGAGGAGGCGGTGGTGCGCGCCGAGCGCGTCGAGCTCCTGCCGCACGGCTCGCGCTTCCAGGTGTCGGCGCAGGGACAGCCGCTGGGCGCGATCGAGCTGGGTCTGCCCGGCCGGCACAACGTGCTCAACGCCCTGGCGGCGGTGTCGGTGGGGCTCGAGGTCGAGGTGGGCTTCGCGCACATCGCCGAGGCCCTCGCCACCTTCCGCGGCGTGGCGCGCCGCTTCGAGACCCGTGGCGAGGCGGGCGGCGTGCGGGTGGTGGACGACTACGGGCATCATCCCACCGAGATCGCGGCGACGCTGGCCGCGGCACGGGGCCTGGGCGGGCGGGTGCTGGTCCTGTTCCAGCCGCATCGCTTCTCGCGCACCCAGGCCCTGCGTCGCGAGTTCGGGGGCTGCTTCGGCGATGCCGACCAGGTCTGGGTGCTGGACGTCTACGCCGCGGGCGAGAAGCCGATCCCCGGCGTCTCCGCGCGCCTGCTGATCGAGAGCGCCCGCGAGCAGGGGGCCCAGCACGTGCGCGCCGCGCACGATCCCGACGCGGCCGTCGCCGAGGTGGCCGCCGTCGCACGGCCGGGCGACACGGTGGTGACGCTGGGCGCGGGCGACGTGTGGAAGCTGGGCGAGGCGCTGCTGCGCGCGCTCTCGGCCCAGGTCGCGGCCGGAGAGAGGCGCTGATGGGTCTCTACCAGGGACGCGCCCTCGCGGCGGGGCCGCGCCGCACGCGGGGCCCAAGGCCGCTGCCGAGCCGCGTCCTCCGCGTGGCCTTGGTGATGCTGGCGCTCGGCGTGCTGGTCCAGCTCCCGTGGGGGACGCTGCGGGCGCGGCTCTTCAAGGTGACCGACCTCGAGGTGGTGGGCGCCCACTACCTGGACGCCGCCCGGGTACTGAGCCTGGCCGGGCTCGCGCCCGGACAGGACGTCTTCGCCGCCGACCTGGCGCGCGCCCGGCAGGCGCTGCTGCTCGATCCGCGGGTCGCCAGCGCCGAGGTGCGCCGGAGGCTCCCGCAGGGCCTGAGCGTGCGCATCGTCGAACGCGAGCCGGTGATGCTGGTGAGCCACGGCGTGCCGTGGGAGATCGACTCGGGCGGCGTGCTGCTGCCGCCGCTCCAGCCGGGGGTGGTGGCCGACGTGCCGTTGCTGGTGGGCCCGCGGTTCCTGGGACTGCCGGCGGGCGCCCGCGTGGACCGGCCCGACGTGCGCCGCGGGCTGGCCTGGGTGCGCGCACTGGGCGTCCCCGAGCTCAAGCTCGCCGGGCAGGTCTCGGAGGTGGACGTGAGCGACGCGTGGCTGACGGCCCTCACGCTGCTCGACGGCACGCGGGTGCTGGCGCCGGTGTGGCCGCCCGGCACGGCGCGCCTCTCGGCGCTGCGCGCCACGCTCCTGGACCTCAAGCAGCGCGGTATCACCGCGGGTGAGGTGGACCTGCGCTTCGACAATCAGGTGATCGTGCGACCCGTCGCGACCGCGGAGGGTAGGCAGCGAGGCTAGCCGCGGCCGCGCCGGGAGGCCCGGCGCGCCGCGCACAGGGAGGTGAACCGGATGGCACAGGCGACGCGGACGTTCGTGGGTCTCGACATCGGCACCACGAAGATCTCGTGCATCATCGCCGAGATGAAGGACGCGGGGGAGTTGAGCATCGTCGGGGTCGGCAACGCGCCCAGTGAGGGCTTGAGGCGCGGCGTGGTGGTGGACCTCGAGAAGACGGTCGGCAGCATCCAGCGCGCGGTGGACGAGGCCGAACGCATGGCCGGGGTGCCGGTCAAGGGCGTGCACGCCGGCATCGCCGGCGACCACATCCGCAGCATCAACAGCCGGGGCGTGATCGCGGTCTCGCGCAAGGACAACGAGATCGGACCGGCGGACGTGGAGCGCGTGGTCGAGGCCGCCAAGGCCATCGCCATCCCGATGGATCGCGAGATCATCCACGTCATCCCGCAGGAGTTCATCGTCGACGACCAGGACGGCATCCACGACCCGGTCGGGATGAGCGGCGTGCGCCTCGAGGCCGAGGTGCACATCATCACCGGCGCGGTGACCTCGGCCAAGAACATCTGCCGGGCCATCCAGCGCGCCGGCTGCAAGGTGCACGACCTGGTGCTGGAGCCGCTGGCCTCGAGCCACGCGGTGCTGGGCCGCGACGAGCGGGACCTGGGCGTGGCGGTGCTGGACATCGGCGGAGGCACCACCGACGTGGCGGTGTTCTTCGCCGGCACCATCCGGCACACCGCCATCATCCCGCTGGGCGGGGCGAACGTCACCAACGACATCGCCATCGGCCTGCGCACGCCCATCGACAAGGCCGAGTCCATCAAGATCCAGCACGGGAGCGCCTTGGCCGCCCTGGTGGCGTCCGCCGACGGGGTCAACGTGTCGGGGGTGGGCGGACGCGCCGACCGGGAGATCTCGCGCCACCTGCTGGCCTCGATGATCGAGCCGCGGATGGAGGAGATCTTCGTGATGGCCAACAAGGAGGTGAAGAAGAACCACTTCGCCGAGCTCCTCGGTGGCGGGGTGGTGCTCACGGGCGGCACCTCGCTCATGACCGGGGTCGTCGAGCTGGCCGAGCAGGTGTTCGAGATGCCGGTCCGACTCGGTGCCCCCACCGGGCTCGGAGGCCTGTCCGCGAACGTCGCCGACCCGCGCTTCTCCACCGGCGTGGGTCTCGTGCTCCACGCCGCGCACGGCGAGAACGGCGAAGGGATCCCCAGGCAGAAACGGACCAACGGCGATCGCAGGAACCCCCTCGATCCCCGGCGTTGGTTCGAGGATCTGTTCTACTAGCCCGCCGCTCAAGAGGCGGCACAAGGAGGTGCCCAGTGTTCGAACTCGAGATCGACAGGACGTCCACGGCGAAGCTCAAGGTCATCGGCTGCGGCGGGGCGGGAGGGAACGCCGTCAACCGGATGATCGGCGCCGGGCTGCGCGGCGTGGAGTTCATCAGCACCAACACCGACATCCAGGCGCTCAACCAGTCGCTGGCCCCGGTGCGCATCCAGATCGGCGCGCACTCGACCCGCGGGCTCGGCTCGGGCGGTGACCCGTCGCACGGCCGGCGCGCGGCGGAGGAGGACGAGCAGACCCTGGGCGACGCGCTGACCGACAGCGACATGGTGTTCATCACCGCCGGCATGGGCGGGGGCACCGGCACGGGCGCGGCCCCGGTGGTGGCGCGGCTCGCCAAGAAGACCGGAGCCCTCACGGTGGCGGTGGTCACCAAGCCGTTCGCCTTCGAGGGACGGCGGCGCATGCGTCAGGCCGAGGAGGGGCTGAGCGAGCTGCGCGCCGAGGTCGACACCCTGATCGTGATCCCCAACGAGCGCCTGCTCGCGGTGGTGGACAAGGGCACCACGCTCACCGACGCGTTCAGCGTCTGCGACGAGGTGCTGCTCAAGGCGACCAAGGGCATCTCCGACCTGGTCACCGTCCCGGGCCTGGTCAACCTGGACTTCGCCGACGTCAAGGCGGTGATGTCCAACCGCGGCAACGCGCTCATGGGCACCGGCCGGGCCAACGGGGCCAACCGCGCGGTGGACGCGGCGCAGGCGGCGGTGTCGAGCCCGCTGCTCGAGGACGTCTCGATCGCCGGCGCCGAGGGCGTGCTGGTCAACATCACCGGCGGCCGCGACCTCACGCTGCACGAGGTGAGCGAGGCGGCCAGCGTGGTGGTGAACGCCGCGGGTGAAGAGGCGAACGTCATCTTCGGCTCGGTCATCGACCCGAACCTGGACGGCGAGCTGGTGATCACCGTCATCGCCACCGGGTTCGGACACGCGGAGACGCGGCTCAGGCTGGTGGCGGAACGCGGTCGCGCGGCGGCCGAGGCCGAGGAGGAGCTGCGGCATCCGGCACCGTGGAAGCGCGAGGAGATGGCCGGCCGGCGCGCCGGCTGGGTCAAGAGCAACGGCCGCACGGAGTCGCTGGACGTGCCGACGTTCCTGCGCAGGCAGATGGACTGAGGCATCGCGACCGGCGACCCCAAGGGGAGGTGAACGAGACTGGGACGACTCTCGGCGCTGTTCGAGAGCGGGCGGCATCGTCGTTGGCGGCGGGGCATCGAGCACTTCGACCGCGGTGAGTTCGAGGCCGCGGCCGGGTGCTTCGAGCCCCTGCTGTCGGCGTCGGGCGGCTCGGACCCCGAGGAGCGGCTGCTGGCGGCCTCACACGCCGCCCGCGCGCGCGCCGGGCTCGGGCACGCCAGCTTCCTGGCCGGCGACTACGCGCGTGCCGGCCGTGAGTACACGCGCGCCCTGGCCGCCGACCCCGGGCGGGCCGACCTGCGCTACTGGCGCGCGCGGGTGCTGGAGCGTTCCGGCCAGTTCGCCGAGGCGGTGGCCGACCTCGAGGCGGCGCGCCGCGACGATCCGCGCCACGGCGAGTCGTTCCTGCTCCTGGCGGCGTGCCGCGCCTCCCTGGGCGACGGGGCGCGGGCGGTCGCGGCCCTGGCCCGCGCGCTCGAGCTGCTGGTCGCGGCCCCGGTCGCGTACGCGCCGCCGCGCCTGCCGGCCTGGGCGTCGCCGCCGCGACCGCGGGCGGACGGGCCGCCGCGCGGCACGCCCCCCGCGACCGACGGGGCGGCCGCGCCTCCGGCCGCGGGCGATCCGCGCGCCGTGGTGGCGGACCTCATGCGCGAGATCGCGGCCCGGCCGTCGTTCCCCGACCTGCGCTGCCGGCTCGCCGCCCTCCTGATCGAGACCGGCCGCACCACCGAGGCGCTGGCGCAGCTCGACCAGGCCCTGGACCTCCACCCCGGCTATCGCGAGGCGGGGCTGCTCGCGGTCCGGATCCGCCTCGCCCGGGGCGAGGCGAAGGCGGCGGCGGGCCACCTGGCGCCGCTGCTCCAGCGCCATCCGGACTTCCCCGATCTCCACTTCTGGGCCGGTCTCGCCGCGGTGGCGAGCGGCGAGCTCGCGGCGGCCAAAGACGCGCTGGAGCGGGCGGTGGCGCTCAACCGCTCGTTCGGCCGCGCCCATCGCGTGCTGGGACTCGTGCACCACGCGCTCGGCCGCCACGAGCCGGCGCTGCGCGCGGTGCGCCGGGGCCTGAGCCGCGACCGCGAGATCCCCGCCACCGTGTTCGCGCCGGCGCTCGATCCGGCCGCCCGGGTCGGGGCCCAGGCCGTGGAGCGCGGGCTTAGGCGGGCGCTCGCGGTGCAGCCGGCCTACGCCGATCTGCACCTGGCGCTGGCGCGCGTGCGCCGTGGGCGCGGCGACGCGGACGGGGCGGTCACGGCCTGTCGCGCGGCGCTGGCGCTCTCGGCGGGGCACGCGGAGGCGGCCCTCGAGCTGGCCGCCGCGGAGCTCGACCGCGGGCAGCCGTCGGGCGCCGAGGCGGCGCTGGCGGACGTGCTGCGCCGGCATCCCGGCTGGGCGGATGCCCACGTGCTGCTGGGGCGCTCGCGGCTCGTGGCGGGCGATCCGGCCGGCGCCGAGCGCGCGCTCCGGGCCGCCCTCGAGCTGCGGCCCGACCTGGGCGCGGCGCGGGCGGACCTGGGCTGGGCCCTGCGCGCCCAGGCGCGTCCGCGCGACGCCGACGCCGAGTTCGCGCGCGCCCTGGCGCTCGACCCCGCGCGGGCGCTGCCGCGCCGGCGGCTGCTGTGGCGCGAGGCGGCGCGGGCGGCCTCGGCCTCCGGCCGCTAAGGCGCTAGGCCTTGGGGGAGCGGGGTGCCGGGGCTCGGGTCGAGCCGCCCGAGGGCCAGGCGCGAGGGAAGGGACGTACGAGATGGGCCGGCACGAGACTCCGCCGCGAGGAGCGACCGAGCCGCAGCCATCGGGCGGCTCGGGCCGAAACTAGGCGGGGACCGGCACGTAGCGGCGGCCACGGGCCGCCTTCATCACCTTGCCGGCCTTGAGGCACTTGGTGCAGACCTTGATGTTCTTGACCTGGCCCTCCACCTGCGCGCGGACGCGCTGCAGATTGGGATGCCAGACCCGCTTGGTGGCATTGTTGGCGTGGCTGACGTTGTTGCCGAACAGCTTCGCCTTGCCGCACACGTCACATCGCTGAGCCACTGATCGACCTCCGGAAGCGCCGGGGATGGACCCGGCGGATGAAAGGGCACGGCATGCTAGCAGGGGTGGCGGCCACGGGCAAGCGCGATGCCGGCCGGAGCCTCCGCCCGGGGGCCTTAGGCCGGGGCGCCGGGGCCTTTGCCACGGAGCCCCGGGGCCCCGCGCGGCGGGAGGGCCCCGGGCCCTCCTTACCCCCATGACCCGCGCCACCGCCTCCCCGCCGGGGCTGCGCCCCGACTCGCGGCTCCAGTTCCTGCCCGGCGTCGGGCCCGCGCGCGCCGTCCACTTCGAGCGGCTGGGGCTCCTGACCGTGGAGCAGCTCCTGCGCCACTATCCGCGCACCTGGCTCGACGCCCGGCGGTTCGTGAGCGTGCGCGAGCTGACACCCGGGACGCTGCTCACCGTCGTGGGGGCGGTCCGCCACGCCGCGGCGCTGCGCACGCGCGGCGGGCGCACCGACTTCACCGCCTCGGTGGCCGACGCCACCGGGACGCTGGCCTGCTACTTCTACGGCCAGCCGTTCCTGGCCCGCACGCTCAAGCCCGGCACCCGGGTGGTGGTGAGCGGCGAGGTCGATCCGCTCGAGCGCCGGATGGTGAACCCGCTCTTCGAGGTGGTCGAGGGCGACCTCGAGTCCCTGCTGCACGCGGGCCGCCTGGTGCCGGTCCACGCCCTCACGCGCGGCCTCACCGCCCGCGGCATGCGCGCGGCGGTGCGGCGCGCGCTGGATCTCGTGGGACCCCGCGTGGCCGATCCCGTGCCGGCGGCCGCGCGCGGCGGGACCGGCATGGCCTCGCTGGCCGAAGCGCTCGAGGCCATCCACTTCCCGGCCGACGAGGCGACCCGGGAGCGCGCGCGCGCGCACCTCGCCTTCGAGGAGCTGTTCCTGCTGCAGACGGTGCTCGAGCTCAGGCGGCGCGTGCTGGCGGAGCAGGGGCGCGGGCTCTCGACCGCCGGGCCCGGCCGGCTGGCGCAGCAGGCCATCGCCGCGCTGCCCTGGTCCCTCACCGACGACCAGCGCCAGGCGCTGGACGAGATCGTCGCCGACCTCAAGGCCCCGCGGCCCATGCACCGCCTGCTCATCGGCGACGTCGGCAGCGGCAAGACGGTGGTCGCCCTGCTCGCCGCCCTGCACGTGGTCGAGGCCGGCCACCAGGCCGCCTTCATGGCGCCCACCGAGATCCTCGCCCGCCAGCACGCGGCCACCCTGACGCGCCTCGCCGCCCCGGCCGGCGTGGCGGTGGCGGCCCTGACCGGCGCCACCCCGGCCGCCGAGCGCCGTACCCTCGCCGCGCGGCTCCTGGCCCGCGAGCCGATGCTGGTGGTGGGCACGCACGCGCTGCTGGAGGAGAAGGTGGCGCTGCCGGCTCTGGGCCTGGCGGTGGTCGACGAGCAGCATCGCTTCGGCGTCGGGCAGCGCGCGGCGCTGGCCCAGAAGGGCGCCCTGCCGGACGTGCTGGTGCTGACCGCGACCCCGATCCCGCGCACGCTGGCGCTGGCGCACTTCGGGGACCTCGAGGTGAGCACCTTGCGCGCCCGCCCGGCCGGGCGCGGGCGGCTCGTGACCCGGCTGGCGCCCGAGGAGAAGTTCCCGCAGGTGCTCGAGTTCATGGCCCGCGAGCTCGCGGCGGGCCGTCAGGCGTTCATCGTCGTGCCGGCGATCGAGGAGGGCGGGCGCGACGGGGCCAAGGCGGCCGAGGCGGAGTACCGGCGCCTGGCCCAGCATCCGCTGCTCGCCCCCTTCCGCTTGGGCCTGCTCCACGGGCGGCTCAAGGCCGAGGCGAAGCAGGCGGTGATGGAGGGCTTCGCCGCGGGCGAGGTGCGGGCCGTCGTCACCACCACGGTGATCGAGGTGGGCGTCGACGTGCCCAACGCCACGCTGATGGTGATCGAGAACGCCGACCGCTTCGGGCTCTCCCAGCTCCATCAGCTGCGGGGCCGGGTCGGCCGCGGGCCCCACCGCTCGGTGTGCGTGGTGATCCCCGGGCCGGGCGCCACCGCTCCGGCGCGCGCGCGGCTCACCGAGCTCACGCGCACCGACGATGGTTTCGCGCTGGCCGAGACGGATCTTCGCACGCGCGGCCCGGGCGAACCCTGGGGGACCCGCCAGAGCGGGGTCCCGCGGATGCGGCTCGCCGATCTCGCCCGCGACGAGGACCTGCTGCTGGCGGCGCGCGCGGCGGCTCGGGCGCTGGTCGCCGCCGACCCGCGGCTCGCCGATCCCGCGCATGCCCGGCTCAAGGAGGTGCTGCTGTCCGACTACCGTGAACCGCTGGTGCTGGCGCTCGCCGGATGAGCGCTTCCTTCGGAGGGCCGTGATGCGCGACAATGAAGGCCGCGAGACACCCGAGGCACCGCCTCCGCCCCCCATGACCGTCCACTGCCCGCACTGCTCGACCGGCTACCTGCTGCCCGACCATCTGGTCGGCCCGGGGGGCGCGCGCGTGCGCTGCCCCCAGTGCGCGGGCGACTTCGTGGTGGTGCGGGACGCCGCGGGCGACGCGGCCCCGGCGCCGGCCGCCTCGGCCCCGGCCTCAGGGCCCGCCTCGCCGCCGCCCGCCCCGCCCGAGGCGATCGCCGCCGCCGTGCTCGACGACCTGGTCCACGACCTCGGCGACGGCCTCAGCGAGGCGCGGGCGCGCGGGCACGTGCTCTCCGAGCATGGCCCCGCGATCCTGGACGCCTACGCCGAGTACCTGCGCCGCGCCGGTCCGGGCGTCACGCCGCAGGCGTTCCGCCTGGCGCTGCGCGATCGCTGCGGCGTGGATCTGACGCCGCGGCCCTGACCTTCCCCCGCGCCCCCCAGGCGAGCGAGGCGATCCCGGCCAGGGCCACGAGTCCGCCCGCGGTGAGCAACGCGGCGCGCGTGCCGGCCGAGCGGGTGAGGAACCCCGCGGCGGTGCCGCTCAGGACGAACACCAGCCGCTGGACGAAGTCGCGCGCGCTGAACACCCGGCCGCGCTGGCGCGGTTCCACGCCCTCCTGCAGCAGCGTCTCCGAGAGCACGTAGGCCGGGGCCACCGCGATCCCGACCACGAAGGCCGCGATCGCGAAGACCGCGAATCGGCTGGAGAGCGCGAACCCCGCCAACCCCGCGCCGACGACCAGGAGTCCCAAGCCGAGCAGCCGCGCCCTCGGGACCGTATGGTCGCGCGCGTTGACCCAGGCGGTGCCCAGCGCGCTGCCGGCCCCGAGCGCCAGCAGCAGGACGCCCACGCGCGCCATGCCCGGGGCCCCGGGCGCGCGCAGCACGTGGGGATTGCCGGCCGCGTTGAGGAACCCGCCGCCCAGCCACACCGCGCCGGTGGCGAGCAGGCCGAGCGCCACCGGGGCGCGCGAGCGCACCACGCGCCAGCCCTCGCCGAGCTCACGCAGGTAGTTGGCGGGCCGGACCGCGGCCGCCGCCGCCGGGTGCGCATGCGGGACGTAGGCGATGCGCCACAGCGAGACCACCGAGACCAGGTAGGTCGCGGCGTTGATGACGAGCACCTTGGACCAGCCGAAGCGGTCCACCATCCAGCCCCCGATGGGCATGCCGACCGCGGTGCCGATCACGCCGGCCACGACCAGCAGCGCGTTGGCGGCGAGCAGCTGTCGCGGCGGCACGATCTCGGGGACGATGGCACTCTTGGCGGGGAGGAAGAACACGTTGCAGGTGAACAGCACGAACGCCAGCGCGTACGCGGAGGCGAGACCGCCGATCGGGTAGAGCACCGGGACCAGCGCGATGACCCCGGCGCGCAGCAGGTCCGAGACCAGCATCACCCGGCGCAGGTTCCAGCGGTCCACCCACGCCCCGGTGAAGGGGGAGAGGAGCAGCACCGGGGCCGCCATCACGTTGGCCAGGGCCGCCAGCAGCAGCGGCGCGTCGCGGTCGGCGAGCTGGCGCGTCTGGGCGGCGACCAGCCCGATGAAGGCGACGTAGCTCAGCCGCTCGCCGAGGATGGAGATGAGCTGGCCCCACCACAGGGAGGCGAAGTCGCGCTGGTGGAGCAGCGCGCGGCCCGCCCCGGGATCGCTGGCGGCGCCCAGGGCCGGGCCCTTGAGGCCGCTCAACCGGCGCCCGGCGTTCCGCGGTCGAGGGCGCGGGCGATGCCGATGGTGCGCTGCAGGGCGGTCGCGAGCGAGGCGGCGCCGATGAAGGCCAGGGTCAAGAACAGCAGGCGGCCCGCGGGCCAGCCGAGCCCCGCGGCGGCGACCGGGTCGAGCAGCGAGGCGAGCCCCAGCAGCACCAGCCGCTCGGCGCGCTGCATGAGACCGCCCGGGTAGTGGACGCCGAGCCCCTCGCCGCGCGCGCGCGCGTAGCTCACCAGCAGCGAGCCGCCCATCGCCAGCACCGCCGCCAGCTCGCGCGGGACCGACCCGCGCGCCCACACCGCCAGGCCCACGTAGGCGAAGGTCTCGGCGAAGCGGTCGAGGGTCGAGTCCAGGAACGCGCCGGCGCTCGAGACCACGCCGCGGGCGCGGGCGATGCGGCCGTCGAAGGTGTCGGCGGCCCCGCCCAGCAGCACCAGCCAGCCGGCGGCCGGCAGGTCGTCGCGCGCGTAGAGCACGCCGGCGACGATGCCGCAGGCCACGCCGGCCCAGTTGAACGCGATCGGCGGCACCTCAAGCGCGAGGAACAGCCGCTCGAGCGGCGCGATCACCCACATGAACCACTCGCGCACCCAGCGTCCCAGCAGGGCCGTGCGCGGCCGCCGCGCCACGTCGGGATCCCCGGGCCGCGAGCGCGCCACCAGGGCGTAGACCGGCATGGTGGCGAGCAGCGTCGCCGCGGCGAGCAGGGCGACGGTGGTGGAGCGCGTCACGAGGCCCCTCGCGGCCCCGAGCGGCGGGTGAGGAAGCGGAACAGCCGGGGCCACAGGAAGAGCAGCGGCCAGCGCCGCTCGCGCGCGCTGAGCTCGATGGCCATGCCGCCGCGGCGCTCGACCTTGCGGACCAGGTAGTCGAGCCAGTCGTCGTAGAGGGCCACGTACTTGGCCCAGCGCAGCGTCGCGCGCGCCAAGCTCGCGCCGAACCAGACCCGGGCTAGGGCGCGCGCCAGCGCCGTGGGCGGGTGCGGGTCGCGGTAGGCGTCGCCGTCGCGCCGCAACCTCCCGCGCGCCGCCGCGTGCGCGAGCAGGTCGTCGTAGACCGGCAGCAGCGTGCCGCCCTGGGCCACCAGCAGCACGTCGATCCGCTGGTCGTCCTCGGGCCTTATCTCGGCGCGGTAGGAGACCTCGAGCAGCCGGCGGACGAAGGCGGCGGCGTCGAACCGGGCGGGCAGGAACGGCCGGGCCCAGGCCAGCGTCGACGCCCGCGCCGAGACCACGGCGTCGGTCACCGCCCGGGCGCTGGCGGCGTCGCGCGTCCACACCAGCTGGATCTGCTGGAACAGCCGCGCCCGCACGAAGTGGTCCGCCGGGGCGCGCGAGCAGGCGCGCGCCAGGTCGCGCTGGCTCAGCACGCAGCACTTGGCGGTCATGCGCGGCCGCGGCCCGGCCACGCCGAGCACGTTGGGCGGGAGGATGCGGTTGAGGAAGGCGGCCCGGCCGGCCGGAAATCGCCCCGGCATCGCGCCCGCCAGGGCTCGGTAGGCGGCGCGGTAGTCGTCCACGATGACGAAGAAGTCCCAGGCGCTGCCCGCGGCGGCGCCGGAGTCCTGCGCGTGCGAGCCGTAGTGGATGAGCGCCGCCGTGGCGGGGCCGAAGGCGCGGGCCAGGAAGTCGGCGAGCCCGCGCGCGTCCTCGCCGGCGGGCCGGTCGAGGCCGCGCGCGAGGGCGGCGCAGAGCGCCGGATCATCCGGCCAGTCGGGCGGCGGAGGCATCGGGTGCGGTCGCGGGCCCCGAGGCCCGCATCCGTTCGAGGGTCGCGACCATCACGTCGTGGAGCGACTGGGCGAAGGCCGGCTGCTCGCCCGGGTCCGCGGGGATCTGGTAGGGCCCCAGCACCTCGACCAGGACCTGGCTGCCGGCCAGCCGCAGCACGATGTCGCTCAGGCTGCGCAGCCGCCACATGCCTTCGGCGACCACGAGGTAGAGCGGGCGCTGGGACGCGTGCCGGAACATCAGCCGGAGCCCCGAGGTCATGAACGGGAGGATCTCGCCGTCCCGGCTGCGGTGGCCTTCCGGGAAGATGAGCAGCGAGCGGTCGCCCCGGCCCACCGCCTCGGCCGACCGCACCATCGCCTGGTGCTCGGCCCGCGTGGCGCGCTCCTGCTGCTTGAGCGACGGGAAGCCCGAGAGGCGGGCCATCCCCGAGATCACCGGGACGCCCCGCGTGTAGCGGTCACGCGTCGGGATGACCGGGCAGGGGCCCCGGATCAGGGAGACGCCGATCGGGATGTCCAGCAGCGACTGGTGGTTCATGAGCACGACGCAGCTGGTGGCGGGGAGGCTGCCCCGGATCCGGAGCTTGAGCCCGCCGAGCAGGCGCGCCGAGCCCAGCACCAGGTGCGCGTTGAGCCTGAGCCAGCGCCGGGCGATCCGCGCCCGGCGGGTGGGCCTCAGGGCGCACAGGGGCTGGACCACCAGCCACTGGATGGGCCCCATGACGGCCACCAGCAGAATAGAGTAGATTACCGCGCATAACAGGCTCTGCGTCGCTCGCCTCACGACCCCCCTCCTCCTTCGACGGTGAGAGCCATACGCCAGCAGGGGGGAGTCACGCAACCGGAGGGCCGCATGACGGAACGGACACGCGTCCAGTCGCAGGCTCGGGGAGACGCGCTCGATTACGACCTCAGCAGCTTCTACTACTCCTCGAGCGACGACGTCTTCGACATCCTGGGGATCTACAACGACTGGCACGAGGACGCGACGCTGCGGGGCTACTACCTGTACGGGCAGCCCATGTCGTCGCGGCCCACGACGCGGGTCGAGCTGCAGGAGATGCTCGAGCAGCGGCGCCTGAACCTCCTCAACCTCTCCTCGTACAACTATCTGGGGCTGTCCTACCGGCCCGAGGTCATCGAGGCGGCCAAGCAGGCCCTCGATCGCTACGGCATGGGGGCCGCGGGCTCGCCGGTGCTCTCGGGCACCATGGACGTCCACGTCGAGCTGGAGCACGAGCTGGCGGCGTTCAAGAAGCGGCCCGCCTGCCTGGTGTTCCCGACCGGCTACAGCACCAACGTCGGCTTGATCCAGGGCCTCATGCGCCCGGGCGACCTGATCGTGGCCGACCAGAACTCCCACGCCAGCGTCGTGGACGGGGCGATCCTCTCCAAGGCCGAGGTGCGGTTCTTCCGGCACAACCGCCCCGAGGATCTGGAGAAGAAGCTGCAGTCCAGGCGGAGCAAGACCCTGGTCGTGGTCGAGGGCGTCTACTCGATGGACGGCGACGTCTGCCGGCTGCCCGAGATCGTCGAGATCGCGCGCAAGTACGACGCGCGCATCATGATCGACGAGGCCCACTCCACGTTCATCTACGGCGAGAACGGGCGCGGCGTGGCCGAGGCGTTCGGGCTCGAGGACCAGATCGACATCCACGTCGGCACCCTCTCCAAGGCGATCGGCGGGCAGGGGGGCTACGTGTGCGGCTCCAAGGGCTTGCGCGCCTACCTCGAGGCGTTCGCCCGCTCGCGCTTCTTCTCCTGCGCGCTCTCGCCGGTGGTCGCGGCGGGCGTGCTCGAGGCGGTGCGCATCGCCGGGCGCGAGCCGGGGCTGCGCGGCCGGCTCTGGGCGAACGTGGCCCACATCCGCCGCCTGCTGCGCGAGGAGGGGATCGACGTCGGCGAGTCCACCTCGCAGGTCATCCCGGTCATGATCCGCAACGACCGGCGCATCTTCGAGCTGGGGCACCGGTTGCAGCGCGCCGGGCTCTACCTGCAGCCGATCGTCTACCCCGCCGTGGCCAAGCACCGCTCGCGGTTCCGCATCTCGGTCTCGGCCGCCCACACCCACGACCAGCTCAACGAGGGCGTGGCGATCCTGGCCCACGTCCTGCGCGAGGAGGGGATCCTGTGAGCGGGTCCGCCTTGGAAGCGCGTCGCTACCACTACCGCCACGCCATCAACGGGTTCTTCGAGATCCCGACCGACAACGCGCGCGCCATCCTCCCGCACGGGCTGCAGCCGGTCGAGCCGCATCACGGCCGGAGCATCCTGACGGTGACCGCCTTCGAGTTCCACGACAGCGCGGTGGGGGCCTACCGAGAGCTGGCGCTCTCGGTGATCATCCCGCCGCGCATCCATCCCGGCGAGCCCATGCCGCGCGCGGCGATGTACCCGTTCCTGGTCGGCACCACCACCGCCGAGGCGCGGCAGCACGGCATGGAGGTGTGGCGCCTGCCGCACTTCCCCGAGAACCTCGACGTCGCCTTCGAGCAAAAGGACGGCGCGATCGTGGTCACGGCGGCGGCGCGGGGCAAGCCGATCCTGACCCTGCGGGTCACCGACGGGGGTGCCGTGGCGTGGGACCAGGTCGAGCACCGCTACCAGACCTTCATGAGCGACGCCGCGGGCGGCTACGTCTCGCCGCTGGTCATGGCCGGGCCGTTCATGGAGCACGAGGAGGAGCGGGGGAGCCTGGTCCTGCATCCCCACCTCTTCAACCGCGCCATCGACCCCGAC
>VBPB01000213.1:11953-16747 GCA_005893365.1 Candidatus Eiseniibacteriota bacterium | reverse complement strand
GCCGGCTCCCGCGCGGGCCCCCATCGCCACGCGGCCCAGGCGAGGGCCCCCACCGCGATCAGGGCGATCAGGACGCGCCGCATCACTCGTTCCGCTGCCAGGCGACCACGCCGTCGGCGATGGCCGCGGCGAGGTCGCGCAAGCCCGCCGGCTGCGTGACCCGCTCGCGGTCGGCCGGCGAGGTGAGCGTGGCGCACTCGAGCAGCAGCCCCGGCGCGTTGACGCCCAGCAGCGTCGACGGCAGCCGCTCGCGCAGCCGCGTCGGGCCCAGCCCGCGCAGCTCGAGCGCCGACAGGATCGCGTCGGCGAGCGAGCGGCTCGGCACCGCGTGCCGCAACGCGACGTCGCGCCAGGGGACCGGCACCACCGCCTGCGGCGTGGGCACCGTCTCGCCGCCCGCCGGCCGCGCGCCGGCCTCGGCCGCCACGAACGTGGACGGCGGGCAGTACGCCGTCGCCCCGCGCGCCCGCGGGCCGGGCAGCCCGTCGAAGTGGAGCGACAGCACCAAGTCCGCGCGAGCCTGGTTGGCGATCTCGGCGCGCTGGTCCGCCGTGATCTCACGGTCGTCGTTGCGCGTCAGCACGACCCGCGCCGGCAGGCGATGTTCGAGCTCGGTCCGCAGCATGCTGGCCAGGGCCAGCGCCAGATCCTTCTCGACCGCGCCCCCCGCCATGACGCCCGGATCGGTGCCGCCGTGGCCGGGGTCGAGCACGATGACGCGCAGCGCGCGCGGGCCGGGCGGCCCCTCGGGAGCGAAGGCCTCGCTCCCGGCGCCCGGCTCGCGCAGCAGCTCGAGGACGACCCGGCCCCGCGCGAGATCCGGCACCAGCCGGAACGCCTGCGCCTCTTGCGCGACCTCGAACTCGAACGCGCTCCCCGCCGCGGAGGCGATCGGGCGCGCGTCCCGCAGCAGCCCCGTCTGCGGCAGGCTCTCCGGGAGCGCCCCGGTGAAGAGCCCGCCGAAGCGCAGGCGCAGATGGGCGCGCGAACGGGCGACGATGGCGGCCTGGTCCGGCTGATCGGCGGGGAACTCCAGCCGGGTGACGCCGGCGGACACGGTGAGCGAGGGACTACCTACGCCGCCGCTCGCCGGCAGCAGCACGAGGCGGGCGTGGCGCGTATCGACGCCCAGCCGGGCCCGGGTCGAGTCGGCCGGCAGCGAGGCGATCAGCGCCACCGGGATCTGCAGCTCGCCACGCACCGAGCGCACCGGGTTCGGCAGCCAGCGCGTCGAGTCGTTCACCACCACGAAGGGATCGTCCACGGTGAAGGTGATCGTGTTCCGTCCGCTGCGCAGCGTCAGCTTGCGCACGTCCGCGCGCCAGAACTTGGTCGCGTCGAGCAGCCGGGCGAGGCCGTTGACCCCCACGTACGGGGCGTCGTCGATGATCGTCACCGGCGCCGAGTCGGGTCCTTCGCTGGAGACGGCCGGTGCTGCCGGCGCGCGCGGGACCGCACGCGGGTGGGCGCGGGCCGCACTACGGCGCGGGGGGCGAACCGCGCCGCGGAACGGCGGACGCGCCGGGTGGGGCGCCGGGTGGGGCGTCGGGTGGACCGCGACCGGCGGCGGGGCGGAAGGCGCCAGGGTCGCCGCGGGCGGCGGTGCCGGGGTCGCGGGCCGCGACGGGACCACGGGGGCGGCCGGGCGTGCGGGTGACCACCCCGGGCGCGTGCCCGGCGGCGGCGCGAACGGCTGCGTCACGCGCGAGCCGGCGGGCTTCTCCGCGGCACGGCGATCGGAGGCGCGCTCGGCCGCCCCCGCGCGCGACGACGCCACGACCGCGATCGCGATCGCCGCGACCAACGCGATGCGGCGAGGATGGCGCATGCGCCCGCGACGCCCCGGGACGGTGCCACCCCCGGCGGGGGGGCCGCTCATCCCCCGCGCTCCCCGGCGCGGCTGGCGCGACGCATCTCGCGCTCCGCGTCGCGCTCGGCGATGGTGTGGCGCTTGTCGTGCGTCTTCTTGCCCTTGCCCACGCCGAGCAACAGCTTGGCGTAGCCGCGCGAGAAGTAGAGCTTGAGCGGGACGATGGCCTGGCCCTTCTGCGCCACCGCCTTCTCGAGCCGCTCGATCTCCGTGCGATGGAGCAGGAGCTTGCGCCGCCGCGTCGGCTCCAGGTTCCAGCGGTTGCCCTGCTCGTAGGGCGGGATGTGGAGCTGCATGATCCAGGCCTCGCCGCCCTCCACCACCGCGTAGGCCTCGGCCAGGCTGGCGCGCCCGTGGCGCAGGCTCTTCACCTCGGTGCCGGCCAGGACCAGCCCGGCCTCGACCGTCTCGAGGATGAAGTAGTCATGGCTCGCCCGTCGGTTCTGGGCGATCCACCGGTCGGGCGTGTCGGTTTCGCGGGCCATGGGTCGGTGGGCGTGCAGGCCCCGGGTCGGGGGACGCGGCGGATGGACGGGATCGGCGGCCCCGCGGCCGCCGTGACGCCGATGGTGCGGAAGGGGGGATTTGAACCCCCACACCCTTTCGGGCGCTAGAACCTGAATCTAGTGCGTCTGCCAGTTCCGCCACTTCCGCACGAAGCCGGGCGGGGAATATACGGGCTGCCCCGCGGGGGGTCAACGCGGCCGCCGCCTCGACCCTGCCGCGGGCGCCGGCCGCGCGCCCCGCCGCTCAGGCGGACGCGGCGCCCGCCACCTCGAACGCGAAGTTGTTCGCATACTGCGGGCTCGCCGGGTCGCCGTGGCGCGCCGGATCGAACGCCGCCAGCGGCTGCAGGCCCTCGCGGGTGAAGAAGCGCCCCGCGTACCCGAGACCGGCGAGGTAGGCGAACACCTCGGCCGGCGTGTCCCGCGTGTGGTGGCGCGCCTCGCACTCGAACATCAGGATGGGCTGGCGCGCGCGCAGCAGCCGCTCGGCGCCGCGGAAGACCTCCAGCTCGTGGCCCTCGACGTCGCACTTGATGAGGCGCACCGGTGCCTCCGGTCCCAGATGCTCGTCCAGCGTGGTGACGCGGACCGGATAGGCGGCGTGCTCGCCCGCGACCAGTCCGGCCTCGAGCGTCCCGGACGGACTGGTGCCGCCGCCCGGCACCGTGAGCGTCATGGTGCCCGCCCGCGAGGAGAGCGCCAGCGGCTCGACCTCGAGCCGCTCGAGCCGCAGCGCCGCCTTCATGCGGCCGAGGTAGGCGGCCAGCGCCGGCTGCGGCTCGAAGCACACGCACCCTTGTGGGCGCCGATGTCGACCGCGGTGTCGCCGGGTGCCAGGTGCCGGCGCACGAAGCCGATCTCGGCGCGGTCGAGCTTCCAGCGGTAGCGCCAGGCGCGATAGAGCATCCGCCAGGCCTCAGGGCTCATCATGAGGGGGATGCGGGGCTAACGCGCGCGCTTGCGCGCCAGCACGCGCTCGGCGGCGGCGACGATGTCCTTGGCCCGCAGGCCGAAGGCGTCCATCAGCTCGGCCGGCTTGCCGGACTGGCCGAAGCGATCGTGGACCGCGACCAGCTCCATCGGCACCACGCACGACTGCACCACCGCCTCGGCGACCGCCCCCCCGAGCCCACCGTGCACCTGGTGCTCTTCGGCGGTGACGATGGCACCGGTCTCGCGCGCGCACCGCTCGATCAAGGCCCGGTCGAGCGGCTTGGGCGTGTGCAGGTCGACGACCCGCGCCGAGATGCCGCGGGCGGCCAGCGCCTCGCGGGCGCGCAGCGCCTCGTAGACCATCACGCCGCAGGCGATGAGGGTCAGGTCGCTGCCGTCCGCGAACACCTCGCCCTTGCCGAAGGTGAAGGGCGTGTCCTTCGCGGTCACCACCGGCACGTCCTCGCGGCCGAAGCGGATGTAGACGGGGCCTTCGTGCTGGGCCGCCGCGACCGTGGCCTTGTAGGTCTCCCAGAAGTCGCAGGGGACGACGATGCTCATGTGGGGGATCGCGCGGACGATGCTGATCTCCTCCATGGCCTGATGCGTGGCGCCATCGGGGCCGACCGAGATCCCGCCGTGGGCGCCGCCGATCTTCACGTTGAGGTTCGAGTAGGCGACCGTGACGCGCATCTGGTCGGCCGAGCGGCACGAGGCGAATGCCCCGTAGGTGGCGAGGAACGGGATCTTGCCCATCGCCGCGAGCCCGCCCGCGATGCTCATCATGTTCTGCTCGGCGATGCCGACCTGGATGAAACGCTCCGGGAAGCGCTCGGCGAAGAAGTGGACCATGGTGGACTCGCTCAGGTCGCCGACCAGCACGACGATGCGCGGGTCCTGCTCGCCCAGGTCGACCAGCGCGCGACCGAAGCCCTCGCGCGTCTTCTTCATCTCGACCTTCTCGGGCAGGGCGATCGAGGCGTCCGCGAGCGGATCGAGGCTCGCGCCCTCGGCGAACGCGGCGGATTCGGGCTTCGCCGGGCCGGCCATCAGTTCGCCAACAGTCGCGCCGACCATTCGGCGTAGGACGTGCCCAGTTCCTTGAGCGCGATCTCGGCCTGGTCCATCCTGGGCGGCTTGCCGTGCCAGTGGTAGTCGTCGGCCATGTAGGAGACCCCCTGCCCCATCACCGTGTGGGCGAGGATCACGCTCGGGCTTCCCCGGTGCGCGCGGGCGGCGGCGAAGGCGCGCAGGATGTCGGCCATGTCGTGGCCGTCGCACTCGATGACGTTCCAGTTGAAGGAGCGCCACTTGTCGGCCAGGGGCTTGATCCCCATGATGTCCTGGACGTCGCCGTCGATCTGCTTGCGGTTGTAGTCGATGATGCCGCACAGGTTGTCGAGCTGGTAGTGGGCGGCGAACATCGACGCCTCCCAGATCTGCCCCTCCTGCTGCTCCCCGTCGCCCATCACGCAGTAGATCCGG
>VBPB01000213.1:0-11943 GCA_005893365.1 Candidatus Eiseniibacteriota bacterium | reverse complement strand
AGCACACGGAGAGGCCCTGGCCGAGCGAACCCGCCGAGACCTCGATGACGGGGGTGTCGTGCTTGGAGGGATGCCCCTGCGCGTGGCCGTCGAAGGCGCGGAACTTCATCAGGTCGGCGAGCGGGAAGTAGCCGCGCTCGGACATCAGCGAGTAGATGACCGGCGTGACGTGGCCGATCGAGAAGTGCCAGAAGTCGCGCTCCGGCCACTGCGGGTGCTTGGGATCGACGTTGAGCTCGCTGAAGAAGAGCGCGGTGCCGAAATCGGCCGTGGAGAGCGGCCCGCCGGAGTGCCCGCTCTGCGCTTTGGCGAGCAGGGTGATGATGTCGCGGCGGACCTGGAGCGCCTTGGCCCTCAGCATCTCCACCGACCAGCCCAGCCGGCCGGCCCCCTGGCCGGCCTTCAGATCGCCGGCCGCCAGCGTGTTGAGGGTCAAATACATAGACCAGCAGCTTGGAGCACTATCCGTTATTCTGATGCACGAGAAGGCTAAGGGGTAGCGCCAGAGAGACCCAAGATCGCTCCGGAGACGTGGCCGGTGCGGCTCATTGTCTGGCCTCTCCTGGCGGTTTCCCCTGCTGGGCCTAATCATCCTGGGAACCCTGCGAGGCTGGCGGAAGTCTCCCCGTCAACTAGGACACTACCGGCCCCGCCGCGCACGGGCTTCACCTCCGGCGTCCCGCGCCGCGCCTCACCGATAGATGGTCCGCAGCCTCCCCCATGGCACGCTCCGGACCGGTGTCGAGCCGCACGCGTTCGCGGCCCCCGGCGTCGGCGCGCAGCCGTTCCCTTGGGGCGGCGTGGTCCCGGTGTAGGGATCGAGCGCGTCGAAGATCACCCAGGCGCCGGTCGCGTCCGGGGAGCGACCCATGGCGCGGTCCGCCGCCGCCTCGTGGCTCGTGTAGGTGTAGGCGTCCACCCGCAGGGTCTCGGCACCCACCACCTGCCAGAGCATGACGGCGTCCCCGCTGTTGGCGAGCGAGAGGCCGAACGCCGGATGTCCGGTCGCCTTCTCCCAGTCGTACGACTCCTTGCCGGTCACCATCCGGTGGTCGCCCGGGGCCAGGGACCCGCTCAGCGCGAACCGGGGCAGCGAGTCGCCGTCGGTGATGATGAAGCCGTCGAGAGCGAGGGAGGTGGCACCGGCGTTGACGACCTCGACCCATTCGTCGTCACGCGAGGAGAAGGTCCCGCTGCCGTCCCAGTCGCGCGCCGGTCCGGCCATGAACTCGTTGAGCCGGAGTGGTGACTGGGCGTGGGCCGGGGCCGTGGGCGCGAGACCGAGCAGTACCAGCAGGAGGCCGACGAGCACGGACGCAATGCGCATGGTTCACCCATGCGGGGGCGGGTGCGAAACGAACGAGGGCCGGCGGGCGCCGACCCTCTTCGCACTATCGCATCGACCGTGCCAGCGGGGGACTACCTCGCGCGCACGCTCAGGAACTCGCCCATCCAGCCGAGGGCGGCGCGGATGTTCTCGGCCGAGTTGGCGTACGAGAAGCGCAGGTAGCCCTCGCCGGCGGCGCCGAAGGCCGTGCCCGAGAGGCAGGCCACTCCGGCCTCCTCCAGCATCAGCTTCGCGAGCTCGGCGCTCTTGATGCCGGTGCCGGTGATGTTCGGGAAGGCGTAGAAGGCGCCCTGCGGCTTGAAGCAGGTGACGCCCGGCAGCTTGTTGAGGCCCGCGACGATGATGTCGCGGCGCTGGCGGAACTCCTCGACCATCGCCCGCACCTCGTTCTGGCTGCCCGCCAGGGCGGCGTGACCGGCCCCTTCTCCATGATGCCGAAGCCGAGCCGCCAGCCGGTCATCGCGTAGGTCTTGGAGAAGCCGTCGAGCACGATGGTGCGCTCGGCCATGCCGGGCAGCGAGGCGATGGACAGGTGGCGTCCTTCGTACAGGATGCGGGCGTAGATCTCGTCGGCCAGGATCCAGAAGTCGTGCTTGCGCGCGAGGGCCGCCACCGCCTCGACCGTCTCCGGCTTCATGACCGCGCCGCTCGGGTTGTGCGGCGAGTTGAGCACCAGCATCCGGGTGCGCGCGGTGATCTTGGTCTCGAGCTCGCGCAGGTCGAGGTCGAACCCGTTCTGCTCGCTCAGCACCAGCGGCACCGTGCGCGCGTTGAGGAAGTTGCCGACCGACTCGTAGATCGGGAACCCCGGGTTGGGATAGAGCAGCTCGTCGCCCTCTTCGAGCAGCGCCAGCATGGCGAAGAACATGATCGGCTTGGCGCCCGGAGTGACCACCACGTTGTCGGCGTCGCAGGGGATCCCGCGCTCGCGGCTCCACTGCTCGGCGATCAGGCGGCGGAACTCGGGCAGTCCGGCCGAGGGTCCGTAGTGCGTGAACCCCGCCTCCAGCGCCTCGGCGGCCGCCTTGCGGATGTAGGCCGGCGTGTCGAAATCGGGCTCCCCGATCTCGAGGTGGACCACCTTCCGGCCCTGGGCTTCGAGCGCCTGGGCCCGCGCCAGCACTTCGAAGGCGGTTTCGGTCCGTAGGCCATGACCCCTTCCTCCTCGTCCTCACCGGGCGCGCGCTCCCCCCGAGCCGCGGAGTCGCGCTCGCCGCGTCCAGTCCAGTGTCCACTGCGTCCGCGCGCGGCGGTCGGCCGTCGCGGCCAGGAGCAGCGCGGCACGCATGCGCCCGCCGGCGAATGGCGAGCGCGCTTCCACACGGGTCCGCGCACCCTCACCGGTCATGGCACGCAGGACCAGACGGTCACTTTCCGCTTCGCGAAGGTAGAGACTCTCGCCGGATCTCACGCGGTAGAGACTGTGGGTGATGCCGAGCCTCACGCCGGCGGGCCCCTGGAGCTCGATGCGCGCGCCGGTGACGGCCCGCACCACGCCGCGTGCCCACGGCCGCTCGCCCCAGACCTCGTGCCGGAGACCCAGGCTCATCGTCCCCTCACCGCTCCACCACTCACCCCATAGCCCCCGACGGATGTTCCCCGGACCCAAGAGCGGCCCGGTGCTGCCGGCGTCACGCCGCGAGCCCCGCTGCTCCTCCAGACCGATCTCGAGGGCTCCATGGTGGGCCAAAGGCCGCTCCACCGCAAGGCCGGCACGGGCGCCCGCGACGCCGGGCCGGAACCGCCAGACCGCGCCGAACACGCTCGCCGCGGCCGTCCCCGCCGGTCCGGAGAGGCTGGCCGCCAGGGCCTGGGCGGGACCGCGCCGGCCGGGCTCGGCGAGTGAGGCGAAGGCGGCCGCGCCGGCGCGCACCCGGCCCGCGACCGTCCACCGCGAGGCCGGGCCCTCGCCGCCGCCCTCGGCCAGCGGGCGCTCGAGCG
The DNA here is from genome assembly GCA_005893365.1 of Candidatus Eiseniibacteriota bacterium. GTDB lineage: Bacteria > Eisenbacteria > RBG-16-71-46 > RBG-16-71-46 > RBG-16-71-46 > WS-11. The sequence continues at coordinate 8,654 of VBPB01000213.1, read as the reverse complement.
CCGCCTCGGCGCGCCAGTGCCCGGCGCGGTCCCAGGCCAGCTCGGACTCGGCGGCGCCGCGCTGGTAGGAGAGCGTGGACTGCCGCGCGCCGCGGCCGTCGGTGAGGGCGCCGAGTGCCGCACCGCCCCACCGCACGCGGGCGCCCGCGACCGGATGGTGCGCGAAGCGGCCAACCAGCGCCTCGAACCGGTCGTCATGGCCGCGCCGCAGCCAGACGCCGTCGCCCGCGCGCCCCCGGAACGCCGCGCGCTCGCCGCGGTCGAGCGCCTCGCGCTGCCACGGATCGGCCGCGGCGCCCAGCACCAGGCCGCGCCCCCAGCGCGGCGCCAGGCGCCCGACCGTCACGTCGCCCAGCCAGCCGTGCCCGGCGATGGCGCCGCCCGCGAGCGGATCGCCGCTGCCCTCGCGCACCGAGCCGTTGAGGTCGCCGCCGCTGAAGCGCATGCGGCGCGTGCGCGTCGGGGCACTCCCCGCGTGTCCGGCAGCGCCCATCCCCACCTCGACCTCGCCGTCGGCCACGCTGTCGGCCGGCTCGATCGTGTAGTCCGCGCCCGCGGGGGCTTCGGGCGGCGGCTCGAGCGGCTGCGCCCAGGCCGCGCCCGCCCACGCGAGGCCCAAGAGCAGGAGGAGCCGCCTCATCGCCCGCCTCCCAGGCCGAGCGACATCCGCGCGGTCTCGCCCAGCACCGGATGGCCTTCGACCTCGGCCGCCACGCGCACCGCGTGGGTCGCGGCCGACAGGCCCACGCCGCCGCGCGGCGGCTGGTCGCGCGCGACCAGCCACACCACCATCGGGCCGGCCGCGGCGGCGAGACCGATCGCGTACTCGCCGCGGCTGCCGCGCGGATGCCCGACCACGCCGGCGCGGCCGAGCCACAGGGCGGCGCCGCCGAAGTCCACGGCCCCGCCGATCTCGAGCCGACGCGACAACGGGGGCGCCTCGCCCCGCGTCCAGAGCTGCGGCGCCGACGCCCAGACGTGCACCCCGCCGGTCGCCTCGACCCACGCGCCCCCGCCCACCTCGAGCCCGACCGCCGCGCCGCGGGCGTCGAACCCGAACGCCGTGGTGCGGTCGCGGCGCGCGACCGCGCGCAGCGCCCCGCCCGCGCCGGCGGTGGCGGCCCCGACGGCCAGCCCCAGGGCGGTCCACCCCACGTCGGGCTCGCCGGTCTGCGACACACCCAGGGCGGCCCGCAGCGCGCGCCGCCCGATCCCCAGCGCCGCCCCACGCGTGACCAGGGCCGCCACCCCGTCCCAGCGCGTGACCGTGCCCGCCAGGCACGACGACGCCGCGGGTGGTGGCAGCCCGCGCTCGAGCAGGGCCAACGCCGGAGCGGGCGGCCAGGCCGGCGCCGGCGCGGCGAAGTCCTGTGCCGCCGCTGGTGCCGCGAGCAGGCCGATCCACGCCAGCGCCCGCGCCAATACACGCACCACCCGAAGCACGGCCGCGCTCACGGCGCGCTCCCTTCGATGCGCAGCGGCTGGATGAGCCGGGTGGTCTCGGCGCCGTCCTCGGCGCGCGCGGTCATGGCGAGCAGGTAGAGCCCGGGCGCAAGCTCCGCCGCACTCCAGCTGCGCTCGCCGCGGCCCGGCACCGTGCTCTCGGCCAGCACCGCCGCGACGCGCCGCCCGGCCAGGTCGTAGAGGTCGACCGCCACACGGCCTCGCGGCCACGGCAGGTCCCAGCCGACGCTCGTGACCCGCGGCCCCGCCGCGGCGAGCCGCCGCGGGCGCACCGCGAAGCGCGCCGCGAGCGGCGGCAGGGCGCGCGGCGGCGCGAGCGGGCTGCCGAGCGGATCGCTCGCCGGGCCCCAGTCGCCGCTCGCGCGGCGCTCGAGCGGGACGCCCGCGGGGACGCCCGCGGCGCCGTAGGGCACCCGGTCGCAGGGCGTGCCGTCGGTCTCGCGCAGCGTCACCACGTCGGCGACCCCGGTCGAGTCGTTGCCGTTGTTGAGGCTCCCCCACGGTCGGACCTCCCACACCCGCGACCGGTCGAGCGCCGGGAAGGCCACGAGCAGGGCGAGGCGATCCTGGGCCAGCACGGCGAGGCTCTCGGGGCGCAGCGCGCCCGCCCCGCCCGACGGCACGCCGGGCGGCCCGTGGCGATCGGCCAGGCTGAATCCCTCCAGCGCGAGCGGCGCGCCCGAACGGTTCCGCACCTCGACCCACTCGCCCTCGCCGTGCGTGGGATGGAACTGGATCTCGGTCACCTCGAGCGGTCCTAAGCCCACGCGCACGCGGAGCGAGTCGGCGTCGTTGGCGGGGGCCGCGTCGCCGGCCAGGCGTGCCCGCGCCCGCAGCAGCCGCTTGCCCGCGGCGAGCCCGGGCAGCGCCACTTGGACGCGCGCGGTGTCGCCGGGCGCCATGGGCACCGCGACCAAGGCCGAGGCGAGCGGGAGGTCGCCGGTCTCGCCCACGTCGGCCACGAGCAGCTCGACCTCGCGCTCGGCGAGCGGCTCGGCGCCGCGGTTGACGACCGCTGCGGCGAGGGTCGCCGCGGCCGCCGGGGCCGGTTGCTCGGGCACCAGCGTGAGGGTGCCGCCGATCAGCGCGGCGTCGCGGCCCGGCAGGTTCGCGGCCCCGGGCGAGGGCGTGGCGGCGCGGAAGTCCTGCGCGTTGCTGCCCAGGTCCGAGTCGTCGGGGACGCGCGCCAGCGACTGGCCCGAGGGCGCGTCGACCGCCGGGGCGCCACAGTAATACTCGGCGAGCGTGTGGACGCCGTAGCCCACCACCTCGGTGGCACCATCGGGCCAGATCATCCGCACCGCGTCGGGCCCGTTTTGCAGGTCGAGCGAGGCGATGGCGTCGGGCGCCGGGACCACCGACGCCCCACCCACCACGAACCGGCCGCCGGCCCGGATCGTGTCCGCGCGGGCGCCGGTCCATCGCAGCGACCAGCGCCCCGCCCCGGCGCCGTCGCCGGCTTCGAGCCGCGCGCCGGCGAGCGGGAACGGGGTGGCGGCGGGATTGAAGAGCTCGACGAACTCGTGCCCGGTGTCGTCGCCGACGGCGTCGTAGAAGACCTCGGCGATGAGCGGATGCGCGGGAGGCGAGCAGAGCGTGAGGATGACCAGGGGCCCGACGACGGCGCCAACGACCATGAGACTTCCCCGGCGGGAGCGAGATGCTGCGGGGGGCGGTTCTGGGGGGCAGACTATCGAGGGCGTTGCGTTGCGATCGACTCAGGGTGCCTGGGCGCCGCGGCGCCGGAAGCGGGAGGCCTCGGGCCGGGGGGCGGTCGGCTCGGCCTTCCTGGCCTCGCCTCCCTCGTCCTCGGCGGCCTCCGCCGGTCCCTCGCTGCGGCCGCCTGCGGACCCCCCGGCCCGAGGCCTCCCCCTTCCGGCGCTGTGATAGGCACGTGGCCGCGACATCACGGCAAACCCCTCCTCCGGCGCCAGGCCCATTCGACGCTCAGGAGGCCTACCACCACCGCGAACACCCAGGGGGACTCCCAGAGGCGGAGCGATTCGCCGCGTGTGCGGACCACGGCGCGGGCGGTCAGCGGGCGCGCCCAGTCGCCGCCTTGGGTCGCTTGCGCCATGCGGCCGCCGGTGGCCGCGGCGAGGGCGGCGAGCAGCGCGCTGTCGGGCTCGGCGCGCGCCTCCTCCAGGCTCCAGCGATCCACCGCGAACTCGCTCGCACTACGGCCGAGCTCGACGCCACCCTTGGCCGCCCGCACGTTGACGCGGTAGCGACCGGGCGCGGGGTCCGGCAGCGTGGCCTCGTACGAGCCCGCGGCCCGGGGCGTGAACGTGAGCCGGACCGTGTGCCCGGCCGCGTCCTGCGCCTCGCCGGCGAGCGCGGCACCGGCGACCGGCTTGAAGTCGGCGCCCTGGAGGCTGGCGTACAGCCGCACCGGTTCGCCGCGCGCGGTGAGCCACCGCTCGGGCTTGACGCGCAGCGCTTCGCCCTGGACCGGCTCGGCGAGCCAGCGCACCAGCCGCCGCCACATCTGCCGCCCGCGCTCGGCGCTCAGGTCGTCGTGACTGGAGAGCGACCACCGCCAGATGCCGGTGCCGTTGAGGAACGCCACCTGCCCGCGTCCGACGTGGCGCGCGAACAGCAGCGGCGGGCCGCCGCCGCGCGAGGCGATCAGCACCCGGTCGCCGCCGCCCGGCGCCACCGGCGTGAGGTCCGAGAGCGGCGCCGCCGCGCGCCACGCCTGGGCGCCCCGCTGCGGGTCGTCGTCCCAGGCGAGCAGCTCGCTGGCCTCGGCCGTGGGCTCGGGGCTGCCCGAACGGACCGCCGCGTTGGGGTCGATGCCCAACGCGAACGCCTCACCAGCCCCGCGTCCATCGCCGCCCCCAGGTCGGCGGGACCCAGCGCGTCGAGCACCACCACCGCTTTGGCCTTGAGGTCGGCCTCGGCGGGCCCGGCGACGACGCGGCCCGATTCCACCTCGCGCCAGCCGCCCGCCTCGCGCGACAGCGTGCGCAGGCTCACGCCGGAGTCGGCGAGCAGGGCGCGCCGCAGGAAGGTGAGGTCCCAGTTGAGGCCGGCGCTCACGATCAGCACGCCGAGGCGGCCCGGCGACACTTCGATGGCCACCTGCCGCGCGTCGTCCGCAGCACTCGACTCGCCGGGCAGCGAGTCGACACGTGCGGTCCAGACCGCGAGGCCCGCGCGGTCCGGCCTGACGCGCATCTCGGCCACCGCGTCCAGCCCCGCCCCCGGCGAGACGACGGTGGCGTGCGCCAGCTCGCGCGCGCCGTCGAAGAGCCGCACCGGCACGGCGACCCCGGCCGCCTCGGAGGTGGCGACGTGGACCCGGATCGGCGTCGGCTCGCCCACCCGGGCGCTGGTCGAGGCCTCGATCTCGGTGACCGCCCGGTCCGGCCCGCGCGCGGCCCCGGTCAGGACCGTGTGCACCGGGACCCCCAGCGCGCGCCCGGCAGCGATCGGATCCCGGCCCGCGTTGACCACGCCGTCGCTCACCACCACCACGCCGTCCAGCTCCTGGCCCTCGGGTACCAGCGGCAGGGCCGCGAGCGCATCGCCCAGCGCGGTCGCCCCGCGGCCGTCGGCCGCGGTGGAGTCGCCGCCCAGGGTCGCCGCGAACGGGACCACGCGCACTTGGGCGCGCCCGCGCCAACCGCGCTCGATGGACTGGGCGGCCGCCGAGGCGAGCGACGCGCGCGAGCCGCGGGTGCCACCCGCGGGCAGGTCCATGCTCCGCGAGCGGTCGAGCAGAATCACGACGTGGGCGGCGCGACCGGCGCGCGCGCGCTCCAGCACCGGCTGGGCGAGCAGTGCCAGCAGCACCACCAGCGCCACGGCCCGCAGCGCGGGCAGGAGCCGCTTGGCCCGCGCCCCGAGCGGCGGGATGAGGAAGCGATAGGCCCAGACGCTCAGGACCACCAGGACCAGGCTCGTGAGGACGAGCCACAGGGTCGGCGCGTTGGGGGCGAGATGGAGCGAGAGGTCGGTCACGGGCCTGCGAGGCTCTGCGGCGGGGGCGACGGGACGGAGGGCGCGGCGGCGACGCCGAGCCTAGTGACTCGGGTGGGGGCGCGGCAAGCGGAATGTGCGCTTGCCCGGCTCCGCCTACCCGGCCCGGGTCTCGTCGGCGTGGCGCAGGCCTTCGAGGATGAGGCGGTCGAGGTCGAGATCGAGCTTCACGTCCTCGTCGCGCGCCTGGTCGCCGGGCGCGAACCGGAAGGCGCCGTCGCGCCAGAGGAGCAGGCCGTAGACGATGCGCCGCAGCGCCTCGTGCACCGCGCCCTGGATCTGCTCGGGGGTGGCGCTGCCCGAGGCGACCAGCAGGCTTCCCAGCCGCTGGCCCGGATGCGCGCGCTGCTCGGCGAGGGCCCGCTCCAGCGCCTCGCGCGAGATGGCGCCGTGGTGGACCAGGATCTGGCCCGCGCGCACCGCCCCGCCGCTGGTGCGCGCGAAGACCGGACGCCCGCGCTCGACGAACAGCTCGGCGCGCTCCCCGGCCCGCTCCAGCTCCAGCCGGCCGGTGGCCTGCGCGAGCTGGAGCAGCTGCAGCACCTCGGACGGGAAGAACTGCGCCAGGTCGCCCTGCAGGGCCCAGCCGGTCGCCGTGCTGCTCACGGCGGCCCCCAGCGCACGTCGCCCACCACCCGGCCGCGCGACGGCTCCGCGGCGCCGGTCATCTGCCGCAGGTTGTACCAGCCGAGCGCCAGGACCTGGATGACCGTGGCCGAGAGCATCACGCCCAGGGCGATCACGGTGAGCGATTCGAGCCGGTCGCGCAGGTGCCCGCCCACCGCGTGCAGGATGAGCAGCATCGCCACCAGGGCGGTGGTCACGACCCCGGTCAGCCGGCCGAAGAGGGTGGGATAGATCCGCACCGGCCCGACGAACAGGTAAAGGCAGGCGCCACCGACGAGCAGCAGCGTGTAGCGCGCCGCCGCCACCCAGAACACCCAGTGGGGCAGCAGCCGCGCCGCGGCGAGCGCGAAGAACAACCCCAGGTTGAAGACGATGTCGACCTGCGGGTCGAGCACGGCGCCGAGCCGGGTGATCTGGCGCCAGCGCCTCGCCACCCAGCCGTCGGCCACGTCGGTGACGGCCGCCAGCGCGTACATCAGCAGCGCCGCCCGGAAGTGGCGCTCGACCAGGAACAACGCCAGCCCCGGCATGAGCACGACGCGCAGGAGGGTCAGCGTCACCGGGATGTTGAGCGCCGAGAGCCGGTAGCCGTCGCGGTCGCGCAGCAGCTCGAGGTAGAGCGTGACCAGGGTGAAGGCCAGCAGGATCCAGAGCGCGGTGTGCAGGAAGAAGTCGGAGGCGAGACGCCGCTCGTAGAGCAGCGCCACGCCGACCGCCGCCACGAACGCCGCGGCGAAGAACCCGAGCGCCACGCTCCACACCGAGCGCACCGCGCCCGGATTGGCGTAGATCTGCTCGCGCACGCGCGCCGCCAGCCGGCGCCCGTAGGTGAGGATCGCGCGCGGGACGAAACGGTCGCGGCGCAGATCGCGCAGGTATTCTTCGACGAACACGCGGCCTCCCATGTGGGGAACGGACGAACGCGGTCAGCATAGTCCCCCGGTCGCGCGGCGGACAACCCAGGTGGGGGGCGGGGATGCGGCACGGTCCTGTGCGCCTGGTGACGCGGCGTCCTCCGGTCACCAGCGCTGGTTCACGACCTCGGTGTAGAGCCCGTCCAGGAGCTGGGCGGTCATGTCGGGCTCCGCGGGCCGGTACAGCTGCGGGAGCAGAATCGGGCGCCGGGCCGAGAGCGGCGGCGCCCAGTTCCCGGCCCGGCGCCCGTCGAGGCGCAATCCGGCCGTGCCCATGCGACGGTAGAGCGCCCACGCGGCCTGAGGGCCGTGCTCAGTGAGGAACGTCCAGTCGCTCGCGTATTGGATGTGCGCCAACCGCATGCGCCCCTTCCAGGGGCTCGACGTCGCGACGAGGTGACAGGATCGCTCCCGATCGGCCAGCAGCACTTGGCAGGCGAGCGTTCCCCGCATGTCGTCGAAGATCCGAAGCCCGGCCCCGGCGAGGCGCCCGCGGATCGCTTCCGGACGGAGGTGGACCGAGCATCTCGGCCAACCCGCCAGATCACGCGGTCCGGGGATGGGGACGACGAGCGTCTGTCGATCCTCGAGCGTCTGGAAGCCGAGGGCGCGGAAGATCTCGTGCGCTTCACGCGATGCGCTGAGGTTCACGATGGTGTGCGACTTCATCGAGAGGACGGGCAGGAGCAACTGGAAACTGGAGGTTCGATGGCGCTCGTCCACGATCCAGCTCGACAGATTGCAGATCCTCCGGGTGGCCCCTCCCAGCTCACGCCGGCTGAAGATGGTGCCGAGGAATCCCACCACGGCGTCGCCATCGAGCAGCATGTACCCGCGGTGAGGTTCCTCGACCGGCCACGGAAGGTCGAACAGCATGCGGCGCCAGTCCTCCCGGGACATGGCGGCGTGGCCGAACCGGAGGAGCAGGGGATACACTTGGTCGAAGTGCTCGGGGCCGGCGGGCCGCACCTCCGCCATATGGGGTCAGCGCCTTGTGGTCTTCTGCCGCACGGAGTGCAGGGGCTCGGCGGTGATCAGGACCTTCGCCGGCACCTTGTACGCCTCGAGCCGGGCCCGACAATGATCGCGAACGCGTTGCTCCACCACGCGGGCGTCCTCCGGTCGCTGGAGCGTGATCCGGGCCGCCACGATCTGGCCGGTGAAGGGGTGTCGCTCCCCGAACACCGCGACCTCCGCGACGTTCTCGACTTCCTGCACGACGCTCTCCACCTCGCCGGGATAGACCTTTCGGCCGGCCACGTTGATGAGGTCGGAGGCGCGCCCGAGGATGCGCAGGTATTCCCCGTCCACCTCGACGGCATCACCGGTCATGAACCATCCGTCGGGCGTGAAGGGCGACGGGGCGTTGAGATAGCCGAGCATGCTCGAATCCGCCCGGATCTCCAGCATCCCGTCGACCACCCGGGTGCGGAATCCCTCGCCCCCGACGCGTACCCACAGCGAATCGTTCGCGCGCGAATGCGAGCGCAACGTGCCCAACTCGGTGAGGCCGTACTTTTGGAGCAGCGTCACGTTCGGGAACTCGTGCGCCAGCCGCTCGAGCGTCGATTGCGGCATCACCTCGGCCCCGTACGTGATGTAGCGCAGCGACGACAGGTCGTGCCGGCGATGGGCTTCGCTGAGCAGCAGCAGCGTTAGGAAGCT
>VBPB01000201.1 GCA_005893365.1 Candidatus Eiseniibacteriota bacterium | reverse complement strand
GAGACGGTCGCGCGCGGCCAGCCGCTGCTGGCGCTCGAGGCGATGAAGATGGAGCACGTGATCCGGGCCCCCCGCGACGGACGCATCAAGAGCATCGCCGCGCGGGCGGGGGAGATGGTGAACGGCGGCGTGCCGCTGGTGGAGCTGGACGAGCCGCCGGCCTGAGCCTGTGCGCTCGGAACCCGCGCCGGGCCTGGCGATCCTGAGCGGTGAACCCCGCCCGCCCGCGTGCCGATACCGGTGGGGCACACGGCGGGGAGCGGTGCCGAGTCGTTGACCCCCCGGGACGCGTGTGCTACGGTGCCTCTGTCTCGTGGACCGACAGACAGCGAGGGTTCCGACGGCCGAATCCACAGACTGAAGGAAGTCACTGGACACCAACAGGTTGACCAGACAGCCGAACGTCGCGCATAGCGCCACCCCGCTCTTGACCTGGCCCTTCCCGGGGCCAACCAGGTCAAGAGTTTTGCGTTTCACCGGGCCATGAGGGTCAGACCGTGATCGTCCGCAAGTTCCCGATCGAGCATCTGGATGCCCTGACGCTGCTGGGCCGCAACGACGCCAACCTCCGCCACATCGAGCGGGTGGTGCCGGTGCGCATCACGCTGCGCGACGGGACCATCACGGTCTCGGGCGACGAGGAGGCGGTCGGCTCGGCGTCGCGGGCGCTCAAGGCGCTCGTCGAGCTGGCCGAGCGCGGCAAGGTGGTCGAGGAGGCCGACGTGGCCACCGCGTTGGGCCCGTCGCGCCGCAACGGGGACGCCGGCGTGCGGCTCGCCGAGGTCTACGAGGGCGCCCCGGGCTACGCGTTCGACCGCAAGACCGTGCGCGCGCGCTCGCCGATGCAGGCCGAGTACTTGAAGGCGCTCGAGGAGCACGACGTGGTGTTCGCGATCGGACCCGCCGGCACCGGCAAGACCTGGACCGCATCGTGCTCGTGCGGCCGGCGGTCGAGGCGGGCGAGAGCCTGGGCTTCCTGCCCGGCGACATGCAGGAGAAGGTGGATCCCTACCTGCGGCCGATGTACGACGCGCTCGCCGATCTCATGTCGTACGACAAGATGCGCCGCTACATCGAGCTGGGCGTCATCGAGATCGCCCCGCTGGCGTTCATGCGCGGGCGCACGCTGCACAACTCCTACGTGATCCTGGACGAGGCGCAGAACACCACCGTCCGGCAGATGAAGATGTTCCTCACCCGCATGGGCGTGAACTCGCGCGCGGTGATCACCGGCGACATCACCCAGATCGACCTCAAGGACGCCGAGGCCTCGGGCCTGGTGCGCATCCAGAACATCCTCGGCCACGTCCAGGACATCCGCTTCATCTACTTCCATCCCGAGGACGTGGTGCGGCACCGTCTGGTGCGCGACATCATCCGCGCCTTCGACGACTACCACGCGCGGCAGAACGGCAGCGGCAACGGTGAGGACGGCGTGGGCGTGAGCCTCGACCCGGACGCTCCGGAGGCGGCGGCCGGTCCGTCGCCGCTCGGAGGCGATGGCGACGAGCCGCGGCCCCCCACGAACGGGGAGTCGGGCGGCCCGTCCCGGTGACGGCCCCACGCGCCTGAACGGGAGCACCTCCCGCTCATCATGAACGCCCTGGAACCGATCGCCCGCCCGGCGCTGCCCGACCGCGCCCGCAGCATCCGTTGGGGCTACTACGCGGTCCGCGCCCTGCTCATCGTGGTGCTGCTGGCGCTGGCGGCGCTGTTGCCGCGGCATCCGCGCGTCGAGGAGAAGTACCGCTACCGGCTGGGGGACATCGCGCGCGAGCGCATCGTCGGCCCCTACGACTTCCGCGTCCAGAAGGACGAACCGACGCTGCGTCGCCAGCAGCAGGCGGCCGCGGTCGCGGTCCCGCCGGTGTTCGTGGTCGACCCGCGCGTGTCGGCGGCGAGCCTGGACCGCTTCGGCCACTTCCAGCAGGCGGCGCTGGCGCTGGTGGCGGACGCGACCCTGGCGCCCGCGGAGCGCCTGCGGCAGCTGCGGGGCCTGGGCCTCCCGCTCGGCGAGGCCAACGCCCGCTCGCTCGCCGCCCCCGGACGGGCGCGGCGCGTGCTGCGCGACCTGGAGGGCTGGCTGCACGAGCTGTACGCCGCCGGCGTGACGCTCGAGAAACGCGACGGCTTCCTCGAGGGCTACCGCTCGATCGCGCTGCGCGACGGGGCGAGCGAGCAGCCACGGGTCGCCGGGCTCCTGTTCGACCGGGACGAGGCGCTGGCCTTCATCGGCGGCCGCGCCCGCGAGGCCTATCCCAACGACCCCGCCAGCGTGGCGCTGGTGCTGGAGCTGGCGCAGCCGCTGGTCCAGCCCAACGTCGTCTACGACCGCGCCGAGACCGAGTGGCGCCGGGTCCAGGCGAAGGGCACGGTGCCGACCGTGCTCGGGGGCGTGCAGAAGGACGAGCTGATCGTGGACGCCAACCAGCACGTGGACCGGGCGGCGCTGCTCAAGCTGCGGTCGCTGCGCGACATCGAGGCGGCGCGGCGGCAGCGCAGCGAGATCTTCTATCCGCCGGCGGCCCGCATGGCGCTCATGGTGCTGTTCATCGCCATCTTCTCGCTCTACCTGCGCTTCGAGCTGCCGCAGGTGTTCCGCGACAACGCGATGCTGGCGATGTTCACGCTGCTGGTGGCGGTGGTGATGGGGGCGACCGAGCTGCTGGTCGGGACCCTCGGGATCTCGGAGTTCACGATCCCGCTGGCGGTGGCGCCGCTGGTGGTGGCATCGCTGATGGAGAAGCGGCCGGCGCTGGTGTTCACGCTCGTGCTCGCGGTGGCGACCGCGGCGATCATGGAGCTCAAGCCGCCGTTCGTGCTGGTCGGGGTGGTGGGCGGCGTCACCGCGGTCTATTCGGTCGCGAAGCTGCGGCACCGGTGGCACTTCCTGCGCGCCAACCTCATCATGACCGCCGCGATCCTGGCCGCCATCATGGCCTGGGACCTGGGCCGCGCCACGCCCCCCGAGCTGCTGCTGCACGACGCCCTGTGGGGGGCGCTCAACGGCTTCCTCGCCATCGCGCTCGCGTTCCTCCTGCTGCCGGTGGTCGAGCACGCTCTCGGCCTCACCTCGGACATCACGCTGCTCGAGCTCTCCGACCTGAACCGCCCGCTGCTGCGCCGGCTCCAGCTGGAGGCCCCGGGCACCTACCACCACAGCATGGTGGTGGGCAGCCTCGCCGAGCGCGCCGCCGAGGCGATCGGCGCCAACTCGCTGCTCGCGCGCGTCTCGGCCTACTACCACGACATCGGCAAGCTGCCGAAGGCGCCGTACTACGCCGAGAACGAGCCGGCGGCGGGGCGCAGCCGCCACGAGCTGCTGGCGCCGAGCATGAGCGCGCTGGTCGTCAAGTCGCATATCACCGAGGGCCTGGAGCTGGCGCGGCGCGAGCGGCTCCCCAGTGCGGTGCGCATCGCCATCCCCGAGCACCACGGCACGATGGTGATGGCGTTCTTCTACGAGAAGGCCCTGCATGCCGAACCGGCGGTGCAGCGCGAGGACTACTGCTATCCCGGCCCGCGGCCGCGCTCCAAGGAGACCGCGATCCTGATGCTTGCCGACGGCGTCGAGGGCGCCTCGCGCGCGCTGCAGGAGCCGACCCCGAGCCGCATCCGCGGGCTGGTCACGCGCATCGTCGACGAACGGGTGCGCGACGGGCAACTCGACGACTGCGGGCTCACGCTCTCCGAGGTGGCGCGCATCCGCGAGGCGTTCATCCCGGTGCTGACCGCGATCTTCCACGTGCGCGCGCCCTACCCCGAGGATTCGCGGCGACGCCAGAAGGCCGATGCCGATCTCCGCAAAGAGCCCAGCTGAGCTGCGCGGCGTCGCGGCACCCCTGGGGGCGTTGGTGCGGGCGGCGCTCGCGTCCGAGGGTCGTGCCGCGGGCGAGCTCGGCATCGTCCTGACGGGGGACGTGCCGGTGCGCGAGCTCAACCGCCGCTGGCGCGGCATCGACCGGGCCACCGACGTGCTCTCCTTCGGCTACGACGACGCCCCGGGGCGGCGCGTGAACGGCGACCTGGTCGTCTCGCTCGACCGCGTGGTCGCCCAGGCGCGCCGCTATCGGGTGAGCCGCGGCCGCGAGCTGGCCCGCCTGGTGATCCACGGGGCACTCCACCTGGCCGGCCTCGACCACCAGACGCCGTCGCAGCGCACCCGGATGCGCGCCCGCGAGACCCGCGCGCTGCGGGGCGCGGCGGCCCAGGTCCGAGCCCTCGATCGCGCCCTGGCGCGGGCCGCGCGGGGGTCGGCCGGCGCCCGCCGGAGCCCCCGCATCGCCCTCGTCCCGCGCGTTGCGAGCACGCGGGTCGCGAGCAGTTGACCCGCGGCCCGGCATCGGCGAGTCTCCCGACCGCCGCGACCGACGCGGTCCCGGCACCCTCACGACGGAGTCTCCCCCCGGCCCCATGAGCGATCACAAGAAGCCCGAGAAGGCCGGCCCCGGGTTCGCGGGGCACCTTCGCAATTACCTCCTCACCGGCCTGCTGGTGCTGGCGCCGTCGGCGGTGACGCTGTGGGTCTTCTACCGCCTGCTCAACTTCGTCGACAACATCCTGGGCCGCTACCTGCGCTTCCCGGCGTTCGACTACCACCGCATCCCGGGCATCGGGCTGGTGGCGACCTTGATCGTGCTCATGCTGGTCGGCTGGGTCGCCTCGTGGATCGGCGCGCGTCCGGCGCTGCGGCTCTGGGACCGGATGTTGACCCACATTCCCGGCATCGGTATTTTGTACGGCTCCACCAAGTCGTTGGGGGAAGCGTTCTTCTCCAAGGAGCAGCAGGTCTTCCAGCAGGTCGTGCTGGTGCCCTGGCCGCACCCCGGCATGTGGCGCATCGGCTTCATCACCGGGCGCGCCAGCCGTGAGATCCAGGAGCGGCTCGCCACCGACGTCGAGGTGGTCTATGTGCCGCACTCCCCGAACCCGGCCTCCGGTTTCGTGCATTATGTGCCGAAGGCGACCATCATCCGCCTCGACTGGCCGGTCGAGGACGGCCTCAGGGTGGTGATCTCGGGGGGCGTGGTCCAACCGGGGATGCCCGCCGAGTAACGCCGCCCCACCGGGCCGGCCGCGGCCGGTCCCCGGGCGACAACCGGTTCCGTGGAGTCAACGCCCCGATGGCCCTGGTCCAGTGCGAAGGGATCGTGCTCAAGACCCACGCGCTCGGCGACACGAGCCTGATCGTCGTCGTCTACACGCGCGAGCACGGCCTGATCAAGCTGGTGGCGAAGGCCGCGCGCAAGTCCCCGAGCCGGTTCGGCTACGCGCTCGAGCCGCTGTCGCGCTCGCGCTTCATCGTCTACCTCAAGACGGACCGCGATCTGCACCTGCTCTCGCAGGCCGAGGTGCTGGAGCCCACCGGTAGCCGTCTCGCCGACCTGGCCCGGCTCGCGCACGGACAGGCGGCCCTCGAGCTGATCGACCGCCTGGTCTGGGGCGAGGAGCCGCACGCCGAGCTGTTCGATCTCCTCGCCGCCACGCTGCGCGGCATCGCCGCGGCCCCGCTCGCCACGCTGCCCGCGCTCACGCTGGCGCTCCAGCTCCAGGTCGCGAGCCTGCTCGGCTACCGCCCGCGGCTCGACGCCTGCGCCGGATGCGGGGCCGCCTTCTCGCCGCGCCGGCTGTTCTCGGCGGCGCGCGGCGGCCTGGTGTGCGACCGCTGTGCCGCGACCGAGCCCGGCACCATCACGCTCTCGGCCGACGCGCTCGGCGGCCTGGCGCTGCTGCTGTCGCGGCCGGTCGGCGAGGCGGGGCAGTGGATCGCGCTGGGCGAGGTGCGGCGCGCCGGCGAGATCCTGCGCGTGGTCGAGGCGTTCCTGCGCCAGCACTTCCAGCGGTTCCAGGGACTCCGTTCGCTCGAGGTGCTGCGCTCGCTGCCCGGCCCCGACGCCACGAAGGATGCGCCGTGCCCGGCGTGAACCCCGGCCGCTCGCTGCAGGAGATGATGCTGGCGCTCGAGACCTACTGGCTCGAGCGCGGCTGCGTCATCCAGCAGCCCTATCCGTCCGAGGTCGGCGCCGGCACCTTCAATCCCGCGAGCTTCCTGCGGGCCCTGGGCCCCGAGCCGTGGCGCGTGGCCTACGTCGAGCCCTCGCGCCGCCCCAAGGACGGCCGCTACGGCGAGAATCCCAACCGCTTCCAGCAGTTCTACCAGTACCAGGTGCTGCTCAAGCCGGCGCCGGCCGAGGTGGTGGACCTCTACTTCGACTCGCTGCGCTCGCTCGGCGTCGACCCGCGCGAGCACGACCTGCGGCTGGTGGAGGACGACTGGGAGTCGCCGACGCTCGGG
>VBPB01000200.1:4158-8477 GCA_005893365.1 Candidatus Eiseniibacteriota bacterium | reverse complement strand
GCGTTCAACCGCGTCGACGGCACGCTGTGGGGCGCCGCGCTCGGGCTCGGCAACTACGGCGCGGGCTGGGCGGTCCGGGGCGACCTGGGCTACACCGGCGGCTCGCACACCTGGCTCGGCGGCGGCCGGGTCACGCTCCACGCGCGCGGCGACGGCGTCTACCGCCAGCTGCGGATCGACGCCGGCCGGCGCACCGCCTCGATGGACCGCGACCACGAGGAGCGCTGGGTCGCCTCGCTGCGCGCGCTGGCCCGCGGCAGCGACCGGCAGGATTACCTGCGCCGCGACGGCGTCTCGATCGCCGCCCTGATCTCGGCGCAGCGCTGGGGCGGCGAGCTCGCCTACCACGACTGGCTCGAGTCGCCGCTCACCGTGACGACGCGCTGGGATCTCGCGCGCCGGCCGCTGGGCGCTCCCGACAACCTGGCGGCCGCCTTCGGGCGCACGCGCGAGGCGGCCCTCGACGGCAAGGTGCTCTGGCCGTGGCTGCCCTTCTCGAGCCAGGGGACGCTCGTCGTCTCGGACGGCGCCCTCGGCAGCGACTTCGATTACCGGCGGGCGCGGCTCGCGATCGGCGGCGAGCAGGCGCTGGGCGGCCACGTCTCGCTGCTGCCCCAACTGGTCTACGGCCGGCTGTTCGGCGACGCCGTGCCGCAGGCCGCGTTCTACCTCGGCGGCCCGGCCACGCTGCGCAGCCTCCCGGCCGAGGCGCGGGGCGGCACCGGCATGGCGCTGGCGCGCCTCGACGTGGTCGGCGCCGACGACCTGCTCGAGCTGGCGCACCTCCCCCACCCGGCGCTGCTCGCCCTCCAGGGCGGCGTGTTCGCCGCCACCGGGGCCGTGTGGGGGGCCGACCCGCGCGGCGGGTCCGGCACGCCGGCCGGGGGCTGGCCGCGCCGGCGCGCCTGGCGCAGCGAGGTGGGCAGCTCGCTCCTCTACCGGCCGGGGCTCCCGAGCCCCGACGCCTACTTCCGCCTCGACTACGCGCATCCGCTCGGGGCCCACGGCGATGCCGCGCGCTGGAGCTTCGGCTACGCGCGCGCCCTCGACCTGCTGCGGCTATTCTAGTCCGGCGCGCGGGCGCGTGGCCGCGCGCCGGGAGGCCGCGCTGGCCTGGCCCGCGCCGGCGCTATAGAATGGCCGCGGCTCGGCCGAATCCTTCGTCAACGACCTCTCCGAGGAGCGCCTCTTGATTCGCCGGCCCCACCCATCCCGCCCGATGCGCCGCCTGGCCGTGGCCCTGCTGCTCGCGGCCGCCGGCGCCTGGCCCGCGCTGCCCGCCCGCGCCGAGTCCACCGGGGGCCAGTCCCAGGCCGAGTACGACCAGCGCGTGCGCGAGAGCAAGGCGCGGGCGCGCGAGCTGATCACGCAGGGGGCCCAGAACCGCATCGCCGCCGCGCGACGCTGGGCCGCGGCCGCGCGCGCCGCGAGGCGCCGGGGCCACCGTCCCGCGCGCGGGAGCAAGGCGCGGCCGGCGCCGCGGGACGAGGACGAGCGGACGCTGGCGGGCGACGACCGTGACGCCGGACGGGGCCTGACGCCGCAGCGGCTCGGCGCGACCACGCTCCTGACCACGCCCACCAACGTGCGGGCCAACAACCCCGCCGGCGACGGCGGCAACACCGCCCAGTCCGAGGAGAACATCGCCGCCCGCGGCAACGACGTGCTGATCGCCTGGAACGACGGGCTCGGGCCGCACATCCAGGGCTACGGCTACTCGACCGACGGCGGCCTGACCTTCACCGACGGCGGCGCGCCGCCCGCCCTGGCGGGCTGGACGTGGACCAGCGATCCCGTGGTCACGGTCAACGAGAAGACCGGCGTCTTCTACTATTGCGGGCTGGTGGCGCCCAACGCCTCCACCAGCGGCATCGGCATCGTGCCCGCAACGTTCGCGGGCGCCGCGCTCAATTGGGGCACCCCCGTGCTGGTGCGCGGCGTGGACAACTCGGTGGCCGTCCTCGACAAGGAGTGGCTGGCCGCCGACTCGCTGAGCGGCAACCTCTATCTGACCTACACCACGTTCGACGCCGCGACCGGGGACCACATCGAATTCCAGCGCTCGACCAACGGCGGCAGCAGCTGGAGCAACCCGGTCCAGCTCTCCGCCCCCGGCGACAACGGCGGGGTCCAGGGCCCGCGGCCGGCCGTGGGCCCGGCGGGCGAGGTGTACGCGACCTGGGGGGCGGTGGGGCCGTTCACGCAGGACTTCATCCGGCTGCGCAAGTCCACCAACCAGGGCGTGTCCTGCAATCGCGAGCGCGGCATCGACTTCCCCTCCATCGCCGTGGACCGCACCACCGGGACCCATCGCGGGCGCGTCCACCTCGCCTGGACCGAATCGATGAACAAGTACGACGACGCGGTCGGCACGCTGGGCAACGTCGTCGAGCGCGAGGAGAACGGCTTCTTCGGCCGCGCCAACGCGTTCGTCGCCGGGCAGACGCTGCGCGGCGCGTTCGTCCTGCTTCCCAACCAGACGACCGACCTGGACTACTTCTCCTTCCCCGCCGTCCAGGGGAAGAACTATCTCTTCGAGTGCGATTCCATCCCCGACCCGTTGTACTCCATGCGCGTCTTCTGCGGGCAGGACACGACCGCCCAGCTGCGCCTCGCTTTCTCGGGCGACGTGATCTCGCCGGCAGGCGGCCGGGGCTACATCATCTGGACCGCGCCGACGACCGGCACCTACTACCTGCGCATGGCCTACCTGGCCGGCGCGCTCGGGGGCTATCGGATCTCGACCGCGACCGCCGGGCTGGGCCCCGAGCGCGGCCGCGATTCCCGCGACGTGTTCGCCGCCTACTCCGACAACGGCACGGCCTGGTCCGTCCCCGCCACGCGCGTCAACGACGCCGCGCCCTTCTACGACGAGTTCCTGCCCGAGATCATGGTCGGCCCCGACGGCATGCCCTACGTGACCTGGTTCGACTGGCGCGACGACGGCTGCGGCGGGCGGTCGTTCCAGTACCTCGCGCGCTCGACCGACGGCGGAACCACCTGGAGCGCCAATCAGCCGTTCTCCAGCGTCCAGAACAACTGGACCGCCGTCGCCACCAACATCGCCCCCAACATGGGCGACTACAACCACATCGCGACGGACGGCCGCTACCTGAGGCCGGCGTGGGCCGACGGGCGCAACCTCAACCCCGACGTGTTCACGACCCGCATCGACACCTCGCCCCAGATCTCGCTCTGCCAGAGCGACGCGGTGGCCGACTCGGCCAGCCTGTTCAGCGCGACCTGGACCGTGCACAACCTGAATCCGATGTTCGGCAACGCCTACGACTACGGGCTCTCCAGCGAGCGCAGCTGGCCGATGCCCGCGGGCGGCTCGCTGTCGCTGGGTGCCGACGGCAGCGGCGACGTCCACCTCGACGTCGCCGTGCCCGACACCGCCACCTCGGGCGTCAACCACCTGTGCCTCACGGTCGTGAGCGCCAACGGCGCCCTGCGCACGTCGTGCTGCTTCGCCCTGACGGTGAACGGCTCGCAGATCAACCCGCCTCCGCCCCCGCCCGTGTACGCGCTGGCACTCGGCGCGGGCGTTCCCAACCCGGCGGTGGACCTGGCGACCATCGACTTCACCCTGCCGCACGAAGGCCGGGTGCGGCTGACCGTCTACGACCTGCGAGGCCGGCGCGTGGCGACGCTCATCGACGGCGACCGCCCGGCGGGCCCCAGCACGACCACCTGGGACGGCCGCGACCACTTGGGCCGCCCGGTCCCGGCCGGGACCTACTTCTTCCGGCTCGAGGCCTTCGGCCAGACGCGGGTCAAGCGCCTGGCGTGGCTGAGGTGACGGCGGGGATGCCGACAACAACTAACACATTGAAAAAGCGCTGCTTACGTGTGTAATGCTGCAACTTTGTAGTTAAGGTGCAACTTATGATTAAAAGTGGCATCTTAATATGCGTATGGTCCCAAAACCGCTTGGCCCCAGCGACCTCAGAGTCGATGGCGAAATAGGCCATCGCCTCATTGAGGTGAAAGTCGGCGTGGCCGCCCTCCGCAACGTACGCAGCGGATTGATGCAGCTGGCCTACGCGATGACCGAGCGCCCAGGCTCGGAGGCCTTTCTCGTGCTCCTGGACACGACCGTCACACGCGAACGTCTGCAACGCGAGTGGAACCTCGCCGCGTCCGTGCTTCGCCCCGAGCTATCGGACCGATTGAGCCTGTGCATCGGCGATCGAGACCATTTCATCGGCATCCCGCGCGACCCGGACCCAGAAGCTCAGCGAGTCCTCTCCCATTTCGTCGCGGGAGAACATCGTGGCATGAACGCGGGCCACGCACGAGGCGATGCGCCGTTCGTC
>VBPB01000200.1:0-4105 GCA_005893365.1 Candidatus Eiseniibacteriota bacterium | reverse complement strand
CTACCCAACGATCGCCGGAGTGCTTCGTAGCCTGGGCAGCCTGATCGAACGTCAATCCGATCGTCGGATTCGCCTGCGGTGGTTCTCCCGTGACGAATTCGGCCGTTTGTTGGCTGCATCCGGCCGCGCCCGCGCGACCGTTCGTTTCGCCGACCGTTCGGGCCAACCTCGCTCACCCGAATCTCACATTCGCCGTCTTGAACAACTCGATCCGCCGAACATCGCCGTCGGCGGAGTCCTGGGCGCGAGGCATTACGTCGCCGATCTCGACCTCGTCGGCGTTCCCCGGCTCGACTTGTCTCAACACTGCCCTCGACGGCCGTTGGATCTAGGCTTCGTGCACGAGTTGGACCCGGCCCTGAAGCGGGTTGATGATCCGCTCGAACCCGCCACGGTCATCGTCCACGCGGTTCGCCATGCGGCCTCGCTCTTCTCGCCGCGCAAGGGCGGCCTGCAGTGGGCCGACCCCGTGGAATGCCTGCTCGATCTTCACGAAGCCCATCTGGAGCGGCAGGGGGCTCAGTTTCTCGAGTCCCTGCAACGACGTCGGCCCAAGACCTCGTGAATCCCGGGATCCAGGAAGTCTCGCCAAGAGCGGTGCTCCGGGAGGTCGCGGCCGCAGTTCCGCCTGAGGTGCTTCCCAACATCATCGTCATCGGTAGCCTGGCGGCAGCCTACTGGCTCTTCGCGGGCGACGACACCGTCGTGGTACGGACCAAGGATGTCGATTGTGTCCTCTCGCCACATGTGACGGCCGTGAAGACGGGGCGAGATGTTACCGAACGACTGCTCGCAACCGGTTGGCGGCCGAGACCCGACGGCAGGTTCGCTAGGCCGGGGAACAGCCAGACCCCGGATGGCGATCTTCCCGCGGTGCGCCTCAATCCTCCAGGCAACAACGATTGGTTCGTGGAGTTGCTGGCCGAGCCGAGCTCCGAGGATCAGATCGACCGCCAGTGGACCCGCCTCCCGCTCGCGTCGGGCGACCACTATGCGCTGGTGAGCTTTCCCTTCACGGGGATCGCGACATTCGAAGCGCGACCCACGCCGTTCGGAATCCGTTGTGCGGTTCCAGAGATGATGGCCCTGGCCAACCTTCTCGAGCACAGAGGATTTGGAGATGCGCTCATTGAAGGGTCGGACACCATGGGCCGGCCGCAGAAGCGCCGCAACAAGGACCTTGGGCGGGTGCTGGCGATCGCGGCACTGTCTCCCGATTCCATCGACGCGTGGCCTCCCTTGTGGAAGAAGGCGCTCATCCAGTGTTTTCCGCGCCGCTGGGCGGAGATCGCGGCGTCCGCTGGATCGGGATTGCGCAGGCTGCTCGAGAGTGGCGAGGACTTGCAGGAAGCGACCGACATCTGCGCAAGCGGTCTGCTATCGCGCAAACGGATGTCGGCCGACCAACTCAGGGCTACCGGCGAGCGCTTGCTCGCCCTCGGCGTCGAACCTCTCGAAGACCAGGCTCGCTCCGGGGGCTGAGAAGGGCTAGGGTCGACATCAGGCTTGGGGCGCACGGGGCAGGACCGGCCGCACCTTTCGGCCCACCCCCCGTTGGACGGCCCGACCCGCCGGACGCCGGCGATCACCGTCCCGCGGCCCCCGGCTCGGCTCCGGGCCCGCGCCGAGCCCCTGGGGCGGCCCCGCCGGCCGGGCGTGTTTTTCCCCTTGCGCCCCGGCCCGGGCTGTAGTTTTATTCATGCTCATGAATAGTTATGCACTCCCCTCGGAGGGCTTCCCGTGCACCGCGCCCAGCGTCTCGCCTTCCTCGCCCAGCTGATCGGCGAGCGTCGCTTCTGCAGCCAGGAGGAGCTGGCGACGGCCTTCGCCCGCGCCCGGGTCCCGGTGACCCAGGCCACGCTCTCCCGTGACCTGCGCAGCCTCGGGGTCGGCAAGCGACCGGACGGCTCGGGCAAGCCGGTCTACACGCTGCCGGTGCCCGCCGCCGAGACCTTCGACCGCGAGCGCCAGCTGCTGGATCTCAAGTCGTTCGTGAACGAGATCCGTCTCGCCCAGAACCTGGCGGTGGTGCGCACGCCGCCCGGACACGCCAACGGCGTCGCGCGCGCCATCGACCTGCTCGGGTTCGACCACCTGGTGGGCTCGGTCGCGGGCGACGACACGGTGCTGGTGGTGCTGAGCGACCGCTCGGCGGCACTGCGCTTCAAACGCCATATCGAGGGTCTCGCGACCCGGAACGGGGTGACCCAGTGACGACGCCCATCAAGCCCGCGGCCGCGGCGGCCACCGAACTGCTCGCCCGCACGCCCGCCGGCGGCGAACGCCAGACCGCGCGCGTCGCGGTCCTGGGCGCCAGCGGCTATTCGGGCCAGGAGTTCGCGCGGCTCGCCCTCGCCCACCCCGGGCTCACGCTCACCGTGCTCGCCTCGCGCGAGCACGCGGGGCGCCCGGCGGCCGAGCTGCTGCCCGGCTTCGACCCGCGCGCCGTGGCGCTGCCCACGGTCGTCGAGCCCAAGGCGCTGATCGCGATGCTGGCCGACGACGTGTTCGACACGCTGGTCGCCTGCCTCCCGCACGGCGCGTGGAAGACGCTGGCCGCCGAGCATCCGGCCCTGGCCACCGCACCCGCGCGGGTCATCGACCTGTCCTCGGACTTCCGCGACGGCGGCACGCCGGCGGCGGGCGGACCGGCCTACGCCTACGGCCTGCCCGAGGCGTTCCGGACCGTGCTCGCCGGGGCGACACGCATCGCCAACCCGGGCTGCTATCCGACCGCGGCGACGCTGGCGCTGCTGCCGGCGGCCGAGGCGGGCTGGATCGAGGAGCCGGTGATGGTGAGTGCGGTCTCGGGCGTCTCGGGGGCCGGCCGCTCGCCGGCGCTCAAGACGTCGTTCGTCGAGCTGGAGGGCGGGGCCTCCATCTACAAGGCCGGCACCGAGCATCAGCACGTGGTCGAGATGGAGCGCAACCTCGGACGGCTGGTCGGCACGCCGGTCGCGTTCGGCTTCACGCCGCAGCTCGTGCCGATGTCGCGCGGCATCCTGCTCACCGCCAACGCGCGGCTGACCCGGCCGGTCTCGCCCGACGAGGTGCGCGCCGCCTACCTGGCCCGTTACCAGCACGAGCCGTTCGTGCGCGTCCTGGGGCCGGGCCTCTGGCCCGAGACCCGTGCGGTCAAGGCGTCCAACCGCTGCGACGTGGCGGTCACCACGCTGCACGACGGCCGCACGCTGCTCGCCACCGCCGCGCTCGACAATCTGGTCAAGGGTGCGGCCGGGCAGGCGATCCAGAACCTCAACCTGATGCTCGGCTGGCCCGAGAGCTGGGGCCTGCCGGTGCACGGGAGCCCGTGGTGACCTCGACGCCCTCGGGGCCGGTCGTCATCAAGCTGGGCGGCCGCTCGCTCGACGCGGCCGGCGCCACGCGTGAGCTGGCCGCCGAGGTCTCGCAGTTGTGCGGCGCCAGCGTGCTCGTGCACGGCGGCGGCGCCGAGGTGACCGCCTGGTGCTCGCGGCTGGGCCTGGCGCCGCGGTTCCTCGACGGCCTGCGCGTCACCGATCCCGACACGCTCGACGTGGCGGTCGCGGTGCTGGCCGGCCTCGCCAACACGCGGCTGGTGGCGAGCCTGCGCGACGCCGGCGTGGACGCGGTGGGCCTGAGCGCCTTGGACGGCGGCACGGTCGAGGTGCGCCGCCACCAAGACGCGGCGCGTCTGGGCGCGGTGGGCGAGCCGGTCGCCATCCGGCCGCGGCTCCTGGAGACCCTGCTCGGAGAGGGGCGGACCCCGGTGCTGGCCAGCATCGGCGCCCAGGGCGAGCAGTTGCTCAACGTGAACGCCGACGACCTGGCCGCGGCCCTGGCCGGGTCGCTCCACGCCCGGGTCCTGCTGCTGCTGAGCGACACGCCGGGCTTGAAGCTCGACGGTCAGGTGGTGGCGCGCCTCGAAGGCCGCGCGATCGCCACCGCGCTCGCGCATCCCGATGTGAAGGACGGCATGCGGCCCAAGCTGCGCGCGGCGGCCGCCGCCATCAATGCGGGCGCCCAGCGCGTCGTCATCGGCGCGTGGTCCGGCCCCGGCACACTCACCGCGCTGTTGGAAGGCGCGGGCGGGGGCACCACCCTCGCCGCCGATCCCATGGAGGTC
>VBPB01000199.1:5386-12283 GCA_005893365.1 Candidatus Eiseniibacteriota bacterium | reverse complement strand
CTGCTCGGCGACCGTGTGTCCGGTGGCGCGGGCGAGCACCCAGCCCATTAGAATCGCGTCGCTGTCCTTGTACGCCCAGCGCAACCCCGGCGGGTCTTCCCGCCGCTGGCCGCGCAGCGCCCGCTCGAAGTCGCGGCTGTAGAAGAACCGCGCGTCGTCCGAATGCAGGTCGTGCCAGGCGTGGCCGTTGGTGCGGGTGTACGCCACCCCCGACGTCATCCCCAGCAGATGGCGCAGCGTCACGCCCCGGTAGGCGGGGTTCGCCGCCAGCTCCGGCACGTAGCGGGTCACGCTGTCGTCCAGGCTGTGGATCGCGCCCTGCTCCAGCGCCAGGCCCAGCAGGGCCGAGGTCACGGACTTCGTCACCGAGAAGGCGCTCGACAGCGTGGCGGGGCCGTAGCCCTCGGCGTAACGCTCGTAGAGCACGGTGTCGTCGCGCACGACGATGAAGGCGCGCACGTGGCGCCGCGCGAGATAATCGGCGAACGGCCGCATCTGGAGGTCCGCGTCGCGCACCATCACCGTGTCGAGGTCGGTGCGCGGCCGCGCGGCGGGGATGAGCGGCCACGGCCGCTCGGCGCGGTGGACGACCCGCTGAGGGAACAGCGTGCGGGGCCGGTCCGCGGCCGGATCCCGGTGCCGCAGGATGCGCATCGTCGTGCACCCGTGCAGCAGGCCCGCGGCCAGCATCAGGCCGAGCAGGCCCGCGAGCCGCGCCGCCTTGGGACGGCGGGTGGCCCGGGACCGCACGAACGCGCGCCGGGCCAGGCGCGCGATGATGGCGAAGTCGCCGGCCGCGGCCGGCACGCGCCGCCGGCGCAGCAGGAAGCCGTGGTAGGCGTAGTAGAAGAGGTCCGACAGGTCCCGCTTGCCGGTGAGCCGGCGCAGCAGCGCCATGCGCTCGCGCTCGGCGCGGTTGGCCCGCAGGGCCACGTGGCGGTCGGTCGCGGCCCAGGCGAAGATCGCCGCGTCGGACGGGGATTCCCCGCGCTCGCTGGTCCGGGTCGTGTGGGCCAGCCGCTCGATCACCGACAGGATCGCGCCGCGCGGGTCGGTGCTCTTCAGGGCCTCGGTCAGCAGGCGGGTCTCCTCCTCCCATTCCCGGAGCAGCGCCTCCATCAGCTCGCGCCGGTCGTGAAAATGCCAGTAGAAGCTCCCCTTGGTGACGCCGAGGGCCCGCGCCAGCACCTCGACCCGCACGCCCGCGGCCCCGCGGTGGAGCAGCGCCAGGCGGGCGGCCTTGAGCCAGTCCTCCCGGGAACGGTCGCGAGTCACCATACGGATGCGTATGGTAGCGGCCGCCGGGCGCGCTGTCAATACGGTACCGTATGGTGGGCGGCATCGCCGGCGAGGCGCTCGGCGTCGTGCCCCGGCGCCGCGGCGCTCGCGCCGCGTCCCCGCCCCGGTCCATCGCCCGGCGACGAGCGCGCCCTGGGCGCGCCCCGCCGCGCCCCGGGGCCCCCCGCGCTGCGCTAGACTACCCCGGTCGTCGCGACCGACCGCATCCGATCGTCCCCCGCTCCGGAGCCCGCGCATGCCCCTGACCCACGCCCGCCGTCCGTCTCCGTCCCTGGCGGCGGCTTGGCTCGCCGCCGGCCTGCTCGTGCCCACCTTCCCCGCGCTGGCGGTGCCGCGCGCCGCCGTGCCGCGACCGGCCGAGCCCGCGCTCGCCGACACCGGGGTGTTCGCGCCGGTGGCGGCCCAGTTCCGCGCCCGCGAGTCGGGCCTGCGCACGCCCGCAGGCTCGGCCGTGACGCCGGCCCGGCTGCGGCTGCTCCTCTCGGCCGGCCGCGTCGACGACGCGGCGCAGCAGGCGCCCGCGGCGAGCGGCGAGGCGCGCGAGGTGGCGGTGGCGCGGGGACGCGTGGCCCTCCTGCGGCAGGACTTCGACGCGCTCGCCGGGATCGTGGACCGACTCGACCCCACGGCGTCGGCGACCCCCGCCGAGCGCTGGCTCCGCTACGACTGGCTCTACGCCCGCGACGACGCGGCGGCGATCGACACGCTCACCCGGGCCGCGGTCGCCGGACGCGACGACGCCCACGCCCTGCCCGAGCTGCTCGCCGCCGGGCGGCTCGCCTATGACATGCTCGACTATCCGCGCGCCGAATCGCTCGACACCCGGGCGCTCGCCCAGCTCCCGGCCGCCGCGGACGATTCCGCCGGCGTCACCGGGCCCTCGCAATTCCGGGCGGCGGCCTTGACCGGCCTCGGGCTGATCAAGCAGAAGCGCCGCGACTGGGACGGCTCGCTCACGGTGTTGTGTCAAGCCCTGGCGGCCAGCGCCAACCCGACCACGCTGCTGGCCCTGAGCGAGACGCTGGTCCGCATCGGGCGCACCGACGAGGCGATCACGGCCGCCCAGTGGGGCGTGCGGCTCAACCCCTATCACGAGGCCGCGCACTACTGGCTCGGCAACGGCTATGCGCGCCGCAACTACACGCAGCTCTTCGCCGCGCGGGCCGCCGCGTTCGCCGACGCGGCCGGGCAGCGCGGGCTCCACCGCGCCGACGCGTGGCTGGCCTCGGGCGCTCGCGCCTTGGCCCGCGCGGCCTACGCGGGCGCGATCGCGGCGCACCCGGGCTGGGCGGACGCGCGCGTGCGGCTCGCCTCGCTCGACTTCGAGGACGGCCGCTTGGTCGCGTCGCGCCAGGGCTGCTTCGCCGCGCTACGCCTCTGCCCCGAGTACGGCCGCGCCCACGCCGTGCTGGCCAAGGCGCTCGAGGCCCAGCGCGCCACGGTGGACGTGCACCGGACTGGCTACGAGACCCGGTTCGCCGCGGCCGCCCTGCCGGCCGTGCCGGGGATCGAGCGGTTCGTGACCAACTGGCGCTCGCTCTCGCCGCGGCACCAGAAGCGCGTGGCGCTCTCGGTGGCGCCGTGGCGCGCGTTCATCCCGGTGCTGCTCGACGGCGGGGCAACGCTCTACATCAAGCCGCTCTACCTGCGCCTCTCCGAGTGCCCCGACCTCGGCACCCTGCGCGACCAGCGCATCGGCTACGACTCACGCCTGTGGGACGACGTGCGCGGCTGCGGCGGCTACCACACCGTCACCGGCATCGAGGACGTCGAGCGCACCATCTTCGATCGCTACAACACCGTGCTGCACGAGCTGACCCACCAGGTGCACGGCGTGATGACGCCCGACGACGCGCGCGCCATCCAGGAGCACTACCGGCTCGCCAAGGCGCGCGACGATTCGACCCGCGAGGGCTACCTCTCGCGCTACGCGGGCGGCAGCGTCTACGAGTACTTCGCCGAGGGCGCCAACGCCTTCGCCTCCCCGATGCGCGACGCCTACGACCCGCGCGAGATCGTGCGCGAGCGGCTCGACCAGCGCGATCCCGACCTGCGCCACCTGGTCGAGGGCTTCCTGGCGCGCACCGACGTGGGCGCCTCGTATCCGATCGCCTACGCCGCCGGCGGCGACGACCGGGTGGAGCGCGGCCGCGTGAACGAGGCCCTGCCCTTCTACCACAAAGCGCTGACTCGCTCCCCCGCCGACGAGACCGCGCTCACCTCGCTCGCCCGGGCCCTGGTGCTCGGGCACCGCGCCGCCGCGGCCGAATCGGTGGCGCTCAGGGCGGTAGAGGCGCATCCGACCAGCGGCTCCACCCGCGTGGTCCTGGCCGAGGCGTCGTGGCACGCCGGACGCGGGCTCGCCCCCGCGGCCGCCGCGCTCGCGGCGGCACGCGATTCGGTCCGGCGCGAGGACCGCTACCTGGTGGACATCGAGCTGGGCCGCCTCGCCTGGAACGCCGGCGAGGCGACGCGCGCGCGCGCGGCCTACGACTCGGTGCTGGCCTACCAGTCCGACAGCCCCGAGGGCCTGCACGGCCGCGCCCTGTCCCTGGCGCTGGCGGGACAGGCCGACTCCGCGTTCGTGCGCTTCGACCAGGCGGTGCGCGTGCGCACCGGCGTGGTCGCGCTGCGCTGCGACTACGCGCACGCCCTGCTCGCCGCGGGCCGCGTGGCCCCCGCGCGCGCCCAGCTCGACGAGGCGCGGCTCCTGGACGAGCAGAACCCCGAGGCCGAGGCCCTGCGCGCCTGGGCCGACCTGGCCCAAGGCCGGCTCGACGCGGCGCGCCGGCACGCGCAGCGGGCGCTGGCGTGGGGCCCGTGGTGCGACCTGGCCCACATCGTCGCGGGGGGCATCGAGGCCCGCGGCGGACGGAAGGAAGCGGCGCGGGCCGCCTGGGCGCCGGTGGTGGCGCGCATCGAGCGCGGCTCGCCGCCCGATTACGTGTACCGGCCCGGCATCGCCTCGTGGGAGGAGGTCCACGCGCTGCCTTCGAGCGAGCGCCGGCTGCTGGAGTCGTTCCAGGGCGAGGCGCGCTGAGCGCGGCGGTGGGACCGACCCGTCCGCGCGGATACCGCACCGGGCCGAAAGCCTGGAAGCGACGCCCCCGGCGATCGAGCCGGAGGCGCCGCCGTCCGGGCTAGGCCACCGCGACCTTCACGCAGTGGATGGGCGGGAGCGAGTCGAACAGGCACTCCCACGCCTCGCCGCCCTCCCGGCCGATCCAGAGCTGGCCGGTGGTGGTGCCGAAGTAGAGCGCCGGGGTCTTGAGCTCGTCGATGTCCATCGCGTCGCGCAGGATGGTGAAGTAGCTCTGCTTCTTCGGTAGCCCCTTGGCGAGCCGGCGCCAGGAGTCGCCGCCGTTCTCGCTGCGCCACACCGCGGGGGCGCCGTCGGGGCAGGTGCGCGTCATCGGCATCAGCGGCATGACGTAGACCGTGTCGGCGTCGTGCGGGTGGACCACGATCGGGAAGCCGAAGTCCGAGGGCAGCCCCTTGGCGATCGACCGCCAGGTCTTGCCCGTCCCAGTCGGCCCAGCCACCGTGGTTCTGCATGTAGAGCCGGCCGGGCGCGTCCTCGTGCCGCGCGATCTTGTGCACGCACTGGCCGAACTCGGGATAGGGATCCGGCGAGAAGCCGGCGCCGACGCCCTGGTTGGACGCCTGGAACGTCTCGCCGCCGTCCTCGCTCAGGTAATGGCCGCCGGTCGAGATGCCCAGGTGCATGCGGTTCCCGTCGCGGATGATGGTGTGCATGCACAGCCCGCCGTTGCCGGGATTCCACTTGCGGGCGTGCTCGTGGTTGCTGATGCCCGGCACCATCTCCCAGGTGTCGCCGCCGTCGCCGCTGCGGAACAGCGAGGCGGGCTCGACCCCGGCGAAGAGGTCCTTCTTGTCCTTGCCCGGCTCGAGCGCCCAGATGTTGGCGAGCGCGCGCCCGTCGTCCTTGGCGAAGGCCGGGGCCGACTTGGTCTCCTTGAACGACTTGCCGAGGTCGGTCGAGCGCAGGACCTTCATGCCGAAGAACGGATTGCAGCTCGAGGCGTACAGGCGCGGCGTGCCGCGCGTGTCGATGAGCGCCGAGTAGACGGCGACGCCGGGCCCGAACGGGCCACGGAGTGCCCATCCGCGCCGCGCCTTGGCCGACTCCGCGACGAACAGCCCCTTCTTGGTACCGATGGCGAGGATGACGCGCTCCGGCATGTTCAGCCTCCTGAGACCGCGGGCAGGATGGTGACGACGTCCCCGGGCGAGAGCGCGGTGTCGAGTCCCTCCCGGTCACGCATGTTGGACGAGTTGACGAACACGTTGATGTGGCGACGGACCGCGCCGGTCTCGTCGACGATGTTGCGATGGAGCGTGGGGTAGCGCCGCTCCAGATCCGCGAGTGCCGCCCGCACCGAGTCCACCGTGGCGGTGAGCCGTGCCGCCCCCTCGCAGTACTGACGCAACGGCCCGGGCACGAAGACGGTGACGCTCATGGCCGTGACCCCGCGGGAGGGTGTGGGCCAGCGCCCGAGACGTCGGGCGCGCGGCGGGGCGAGGCAGGGTTCGTGCGCATGATCGCGAGGGGCAGGATAGCGGGGCTGAGGACGGCGAGGCAACCCCGAGATGCTCACGGGTGATCCCCCAAGCCCTCCGCCTGGGTCCCCAGGGCCGGGCCCGGCGTGCGCAGCCACCGCACGTAGGCCCAGAGCGCCGGGACGTCCGGCGCGTCGAGGCGCCGCCCGTAGGCGGGCATCTTGAGCACCGCGCGGCCGAGGAAGAACCGGGCGAGCCGGTCGGCCTCCAGCCGGCGGCTCACGCCGCGCTCGACCCACTGCCGGAACTCGGTGCTGTCGCGGACCAGCTCGGGGAAGTCGGCGCCGTCCCAGGACGGCAGGTAGCCCTTGAGGGATCCGGGGTTGGCGCGCGCCAGGCGCCCGCCCGGGCCATGGCAGCCGACGCAGCCCAGCGCCTCGGCCCGCGCGAGCCCCGCGGCCGCCAGCGAGTCCGCCGGCTCCGGCATGCCCGCGCTCGCCATCACGAACGCCACCAGGTCGTCCAGGTCGCCCTCGCTCAGCCGGCCGCGGAACGCCGGCATCCGCAGCGCGCCCCGCTCGCGCTGCTCGCGCCAGGTCTGGCTCGCGCGCTTCTTGGCCGTGACGCCGTCGCGGATCCACTCGCGGATCTCCTCCGGCGTCTTGGCGTACATCATGAGGTCGTCCTCGTAGCCCGGGACGGTCTTGTCGGTCCGCCCGGGATTGTGGGCACCCCTGAGCCCGCCCGGCCCGTGACAGCCGAAGCACCCGGTGCGCTCGGCCAGCCGGCGGCCGCGCTCGGCGGGCGGCAGGTGCGGGCGGAGCACGACCGCCGCCGCAAACGCGGCGCAGGCGATCAGGCCCAGCACGATGGCGGCGACGGCC
The DNA here is from genome assembly GCA_005893365.1 of Candidatus Eiseniibacteriota bacterium. Classification (GTDB taxonomy): domain Bacteria; phylum Eisenbacteria; class RBG-16-71-46; order RBG-16-71-46; family RBG-16-71-46; genus WS-11. The sequence continues at coordinate 5,579 of VBPB01000199.1, read as the reverse complement.
CTCATGGCGGATGGGCGAGGAGCGCGCCGCGGATCACGGCGCGCTCCCTTAAGGGTGTGGGACGTTACTTCGTCGCCGTCGCCGCGGCGACGGCGGTGACGTCGAGCCCCTTCATGCCGTTGCGGCTCAGGACCGGTCCGGTCACGGTGACCATCTTGCCGGCCATGGTCTTGAGGCTGTTGTACGGATCGGC
>VBPB01000199.1:0-5373 GCA_005893365.1 Candidatus Eiseniibacteriota bacterium | reverse complement strand
GTCAGCAGGCCCATGGGCATGCCGCCATCGATGCACTTGGTCGCGCAGGCGATGTGCTTCTCGCCCCGCGCGCCGTGCCCCATGTAGCAGCCCATGTCCACGACCTCGCCGGTGACCGAGGCGTTCACGACCTTCTTCGCCTCCTTGGGGGCGGCGGCCGCGGCATGCTCCTGCTGGGCGAGAGCCGGCAACGCGTAGACCGCGAGGGCCAGACCGAGGACCGCGACGCTGATGCGCTTCATGATCGTCTCCTTGTGGGTTCCAGGTGATCGCGTGCGCCGGTGAGCGCCCGGACCGCGGGGCGGTCCGATCGTGCCCCGGCGCGGGGACGGGCCCGACCCGGCGGCGTGGACCGCGTCGAACGTGCCACGCGAGGGTCGGACCGGAGCTCGGTCGGCTAGGGCCGATGGATCTCGAAGGCCGGGGGGATGGGAGGACCGCGATCGAGCGCCGCGTGCCTGCGCGCGGGCGAAGCGCCCGGCGTCGCGCGCACGCCGGCGTCGCCATGGAGGATCGCGACGGCGAGGATCGGGGGCGCCGCGGAAGTGGGTCGCACCACCTCGGCGGCGGTCGGGTCCTGGTCGCACACCGTGGCGCGGGGACAGTGGCCGTGCCCGCCGGCGCGGTCGCCGTCGTCGCCGCAGCCATCGGCGTCGCGCGCCGTGGGCCGTCCGAGCGCTCGCGTCTCGGCGCGCGCCAGACAATCGGCGAGGCAGGGGATCCCCGACCCCATCGACGCGAGGTTGGCCCCCAAGGCGAGGGCGAGGAGCCCGGCCGAGGGTCGGTGGAGCGAGCGGACGATGGTGCGCAGGTCCATGGCGGGGTCAGCGTGGCCAAACGATTCGCCGAAGGCAAGCCGATTCGCGAGCCATCCCGGGTGACGATGCGGGACCCGCCGAGCGGATCCCCCCATCGCGCGGGAAATGGCAAGTCCCGGACACTTGGGCCCGGCGTCGGACGGGTGGCCGTGAACCGCGCGGCGTCGCCTACGGGGACGCCTACGCGGACGACTTGGCCCGCGCCTGGACGGACATCTGCTCGAACCGCTCGCTGGCCGCGGCGGCCGTGATCGGCGCCAGCAGCTCCTGGCGCGCGAACCGCTCGGCGTCGGGGAAGCCGCTGGCTTCGATCCTCCGCGCGGCGGCGTCGGCATCGTAGGCGGTCCGGCGCAGGTCCACCCCGGGCCCGAGCATGACCCAGTAGGCGCCGGTCCGGCCCTGGTACGGCATCCCCACGCTCCCGGCGTTGATCCAGCGGCGGCCCTGGACCTCGCGGTCGAACTGCACGTGCGTGTGTCCGCTGATCACCACGCGCTCGGGGATGCCGGCCAGCGTCTCGGCCAGCCGCGCCTCGGGCGAGAGCCGGGTGACGACCTCCTCGTCGCTGCGGGGCGTGGCGTGACAGAAGAGGACCGGACCGAGCCCGCCTATGTCGAGCGTGATGCGCAGAGGGAGCCCCGCCAGCCGCTGGCACTGCGCGGGCGTGAGGCATCCCGCGGCCCAGCGGAGCCGCGCCTCCCAGGGCTTGGCGGGATCGGGCGGTCGCTCCAGCGCCGCGCCCATCTCGCGGTCGCAGTTGCCGCGGATCCAGCCCACGCGCTCGCCGAGACCGTCCAGCCGCGCGAGCGTCTCGCGCGGCATCGGCCCCAGGGCCACGTCGCCGCCGATCACGATCCGGTCGCAGCCGAGGGTCGCGATCTCCGCCAGCACGGCGTCGAGCGCGGGGAGGTTCCCGTGGATGTCGTAGAGCGCGGCGACGCGCATGGCGTTCCTCCTTTGGGCTGGACTATTCATGAACCGCGAGCCGAGAATGCGAGACGGTGGCCGGCCGCAAGGCGCGGACTCGGGCCGCACCGCAGACGTGTCGAGAGACACGTCGAGGAGCGCACCGAGTCCGCAACGCCGCGGACGGCCGGCGGATCGCATTCGTAGGCCGCGGGCTCATGAATAGTCCAGCCTAGGCCTCGGGCCCGACCCGGGTCAGGGCGAGGGCGAGTCCCACCCCCACGCGTCGTCATCGTCCCACGCACCGATCGGGGGTCCGGGCGGCGGCTCGGGCGCCCCGCCTTGGGCCATCGCCGGCGCCGGGGCCGCGGCCGCCGGACGCGCGAGCCAGCGCTCGAGGTCGCCGGCGAGGGCGGCCGAGAGCGCGCGATCGGCCGCCTCGGCGCCGGGCCCGGCCGCCAGGCGGCCTTCGAGCCGGCGCAGCGTGGCGACCAGCGCCGCCCGCACGGCCGGCGTCTGCGCCGGCTGGGCGGCGGCCGCGATCAGCGCCCGGGCCGTGGCGGCTTGGACGGTGCGACGCACCTCGCGCAGCCGCGCCGCGGCGGGCGCCGGTCCTGCGAAGACGCGCCGCACCAGCGCGTCGAGCACCTCCTCCACCCCCGGGAAGCTCGCGTCGCGGCGGTGGAAGTCCACCAGGCGCGCCAGGCGCTCGGGCGGCAGCAGATCGGCGAGCGTCATCTCGGCGGCGGTGCCGGCCGCCCCCAGCGCGTCGAACGCCGGGCTGGTGCCCGAGCCGAACCGTTCGTGGTGGGGCGGGTAGGCCTCCGCCGCGGGCGCCAGCAGCCCCAGCAGCGGCTCGGGCAGGTCGAGCTCGGCCGGGTCCAGCGTGGCGAGCACCGCCTCGAGGGCGGCGCGCTGTCTCGCCGCGGGCACCGGGGTCGCGGGCGGGGTGCCGTCGCCGCGCACGCTGTAGGCGTAGTCGAGGCCGCCGATCGACTTGGCGCAGGCGTCGAGCGCATAGCGGTGGTGGAAGTAGAGCGGCACCAGCACCTGGTCGAGCGTCGAGCGGGGCGAGCCCGGCGGCAGGTTGCGCTCGCCGAAGCGCCGGAGCGCGATGCGGCGCACCGCCCGCTCGTGCGCGAGCCCGGCGATCGGATCGTCGCCGTTGTCCCACATGGCGGCGAGCGGATGCGCCGCCCCCGCCGGCCGCGTGTCGGCGTCGGACACATAGAGGTAACCCTTGGCCCGGTTCTCGGCCAGGATGGCTTGGAGCCCGGCGCGCTCGTCGGCGCCGGGGGCGAACTGGGTGTAGGCGTAGCGCACCTGCTGCACGTCCCACACGCCGATGCCGGTGGCGTAGGCGCGCGAGAAGTCGAGCGTGCTGTCGGCGCGGATGCCGATGAGCGGCGCCGGATAGTCCATCACCGAGCCCCGCCCGCCGAAGGTGCTGGCGGCGAAGTTGTGGTTGAAGCCGAGCGTGTGCCCGACCTCGTGGGCGGCGAGCTGGCGGATGCGCGCGAGCGAGAGCTGGACGGGATCGTCGGCGGCCCCGGTGCCGGTCCGCTCCGTGCCGGCGAGCCCCTCGAAGATCATCCGGTCCTGGCGGATCCGCAGCGAGCCCAGCGTCACGCGCCCCTGGATCATCTCGCCGGTGCGCGGATCGATGACGCCGCCGCCGTACGACCAGCCGCGCGTGGCGCGGTGCACCCACTGGATGACGTTGTAGCGCACGTCGAGCGGGCTCGCCCCCGCGGGCAGCCGCCGCACCTGGAAGGCGTCGATGAAGCCCGCGGCGTCGAACGCCTGCGCCCACCAGGAGGCGCCCTCGACCAGGGCCGAGCGGATGGGCTCGGGCGTGCCGGGATCCACGTAGTAGACGATCGGCCGCTTCACCCGCGAGCGCGCGGCGTTGGGATCGGTCTTCTCCAGCCGGTGGCGCACCAGCCAGCGCACGTCCAGCTCGGCGCCGATCGGGCTCGCGTAGTCGGCGAACAGGACGTCGAACGAGCCGCTGCGCGGGTCCCATGCGCGCGGCGTGTAGCCTTGGTCGGGCGGGCGCACCAGCGACTGATGCTGGACCAGCGTCACCGCCTCCGGCGTCGGGGCCGTCGCGCGCACCTCGGGCCCCGGCTGGTCGCCCGCGAACGTGAGCACCGCCTCGAACTCGAGGTTGTCCGGGAAGGCGGGGCAGTCGTCGGGGGCGAGTGCGCTGCGCTCGCGATCGAGCGCGAAGCCCCCCTGCCCCGCCGCCTTGAGCCGGGCCGCCACCCCGTGCGCGTCGCGCACCAGGAACGGCGTGAAGTCCACGAGCAGCCGTCCGTCCGGGGCCTCGGCCGCCACCTCGGCGCCCCACAGCACCGACGCGGCGAACGACTCGCGCACCGCGCGCGTCTCCTCGGGGTCGGCCGAGCGCGCGCGGTAGCGCAGGTTGACCTCCTCGAGCAGCACCCGGCCGCCGACGCGCCGGAAGGCGACCAGCCGGGTCTCGCCGATCTGGCCGCGATCGAGGCCGACCGGGTTCGAGCCGAGCCCGGTGCGGATGCCCTCGACATAGAGGACCTGCCCGCACTCCGCGCGCGGGCCGGCCGGCGGCGGCAGCTCGAGCCACAGCTTGCCGGCCTTGCGATCGAGCCAGGTGACCAGGAGCCCGGCCCGGCGCTCGGCGTGCTTGAGCCGCACCGCGAACGTGTCGCGGGCGACGGGGGCACGCTCCGAGCGCTTCGCGGCCCCGGCTGCGGAGCGTCCCCGGTCACCCGCCGCTGCGTTCGTCGATCTTGCCGAGTCGGTGGCGCCGGCCCCGGACGGCGGGACGACGATGCCCAGGAGGAGCGCGAGCGAGGCCGTCCATCGGCTGGCACGAAAAGGGATCATCGTCCTCGACCCGGTCGTTGGCGGGGTGGATTCACGCGTCGTCGGCCATGGGGTTCATCGCCTCGCCGGGCCCTCAACGCACGAACGTGCGCGCCACGCGGCGCGAGCACATCAGATAGGTGCCCCAGATCGCGAGGCCCGCGACGCCCTGGAGCAGGGTACGGACCGATGATTCCCTGACCGTGGTGGTCACCGCCGAAACCGCCAGAGACATGACATGATCGACCAGGAGGAATACCAGACTCGTGACGATGAAGGCGATCCACGCACGCGGGAAGCTGCTCCTTCGCTGGAGGAACAGCACGAGGATGAGGATCGATCCGACCAGGAGGATCCCATTCCCTCCCAGTTCGAGCAGCAGGATCGGGCCCAGGCCATGATAGGCCGGTAACGCGGGGTGCGTCACGGGCGCCCATGCCTCCAAGCCGAGGTACTTCCACAGCGGGGCCCAACCGAACAGGATCCGCGCCGGCGTGAACGCGACGCCCACGCCCAGCAGGTAGAGCCACCCGCCGATCTTCGGCGGCGTCGACTCGGACTCCGCCGCCGGACCGGCGGGGGTCGGGAACCCGGTCGCGGCGCTCGTCCCCGCCAACTCCGATGCCGCGACGCCCAAGGGGTCGGGGGCAAGCGCCAGCGGGGCCGCGGTCGGCGGCGACCCCGCCGCGGGCCGAAGCCGATACGCCCATCCCGACACGCCCCCACCCAGGCCAAGCGACGCGAGCAGGACGAGGACTCCCAGCCAGTTCACGCCTGCCCCCTGCGGCCTCGGCCGCTG
>VBPB01000198.1 GCA_005893365.1 Candidatus Eiseniibacteriota bacterium | reverse complement strand
GATCGTCTTTTGTGGATTCCAGGGCCAGCACGGCGCGGGCTTCTGGAACGAGACGCTCAATCCCACGCCGGCAGCCGTGAACGACTGCGTGAATCCGACCTTGCCCGTCAGCTGGGGCCGGATCAAGACGCTCTACCGTTAGCCGGATGATGCGACGGCTCGAGCTTTCGGCCCTGATCACCGCGGCGGCGCTCGCCGTCGCGCGCGGCGCAGCGGCGGGGCAGGTGTTCGTCAACGTCCAGAGCAACTTCTTCACCTCCGGCACGGTCGCGACCCTCAACACCGGCGATCACGTCATCTGGCACTGGCTCGCGGGCGGGCACACCGTGACCTCCGGCAACCCCAGCACGGGCACGAAGAGCGGCCGCTTCGACAGCAACCTGTCGGGCGGGACGCGGTCACTCGGCACCCTCTTCAGCTGGAAGACGAGCGGGACGAGCCCGGTCTCCTACTTCTGCCAGCTGCACCGCCCCGGCATGCAGGGCTCGATCGTATTCCCGATGGTGGGCACAGCGGAGGCGGACTTCCGCATCACCGAGGTGCGCTTCGACGGCGTGAGCTTGAACTTCGTCGAGATCGCGAACCTGGGCGACGACGTGGGGGATCTGGCTGGATTTCGGCTCGTCATCAACGGCTCCGCGACCACGCTCACCTCCCAGGTCCTGAACCCCGGAGAGCGTGTGACCTTCCCCAATCCCTCCGGCCTCGCCCCGTCGGGCTCGGCCGCCCTCTACGCGCCCGAGACCATCGCGAGCAACAGCGATCCCGGTCCGTCGCTCAGCGACGCCACGATGATGATCGATTACGTCGAGTGGGGCGCCGCGGGCAATCAGCCGCTCGAGAGCGTCGCGGCGGCGACCACGAGCCCGGTCCTCTGGACCGCGAGCGAGTTCGCTCCCCAGGCGGCGGCCGGGCACTCGATCGTCTTCTGCGGAGTCCGCTTCCAGCACGGCGCGGGCTTCTGGAACGAGACCAAGTTCCCGACCCCCGCCGCGGTGAACGACTGCGTGAATCCGACCCTGCCCAGCACCTGGGGCCGAATCAAGACGCTCTATCGTTAGTGCCCCGAGTCGGAAATTCGCCTGCGGCCACTCCCGCCCGCCCGCCGCCCGGGAGCGCGGGGCGGTCGCACGGCGCGGCGTCCCACGACTTCGGGGGGTGCTCCGAAGTGGTCGAACCCCGCGGGATCGAGCGGTCGCCGCGCGCCGCCGGGCTCGACCCGGGCGATCAGGCCGGGTGTTCCGGTGAAGCCCCCGACGAAGCCGACGGCGCCGCCCGCGACCGCCGCCGCGGCCTCGAGCACGGCCCGACCCGCGGGGTCCACCGCCAGCAGCATTTCGTAGTCGTCGCTCGGCCCGGCCCAGAGATCGAACGCCGGCACACCTAGCTCCGCGGCCGCGCGCTCGAGCAGCGGGTCGCCGGCTGCGCCCGCGTCCAGCTCGGCGCCCACCCCGCTCGCCTCGCACAGGTGGCCGAGATCGCCGAGCAGGCCGTCCGAGAGATCGATCGCCGCCGTGATCGCGCCGGTCACGGCGAGCGTCTGGGCGAGCGCGACGCGCGCGGCCGGCCTCAACCACGCGTCCATGAGCGGCCGCCAGGCTTCCGCGCGCGCCCGCGCGCCCAGCCGGCGTGCGAGCATGAGCCCGGCGCCCGCGCGACCCGGGGAGCCCGTCACCGCCACCAGGTCCCCCGGCCGCGCGCCGTGGCGCGTCCACTCCCGACCGCGCGCGACCTCGCCGAGGAGCGTGAGACTCAGCCACTCCGGGCCCTCGGCCGCCGTCAGGTTGCCGCCGACGATCACTGCGCCGGCGTCCGCGAGGGCCCGCTCGAGGCCGCGCTCGAGCGTTTCCAGTGACTCGACCTCGTGGTCCGCGCGCGCTGCGATCGAGAGCAGCGCCCAGCGCGGCTGCGCCGCCATGGCGGCGAGGTCGCTCAGATTGGCTGCGGCCAGGCGGGCCCCCAGCTCGGCGGGCGTGATCCATTCCGGCAGATAATGCCGGCCCTCGACCAGGGCGTCGGTGGTCGCGACCAAGTCCATGCCGGGCGTGGGCCGCATCACGGCGGCGTCGTCGCCGGGCCCGACGATGACCCCGGGATGCTCGATGCGCTCGCGGATCAGCCGCGCGAGCGTCCCGAACTCGCCCGCCTCACCGAGCCGCGTCACGCCCCCGGTCCCCCCATTCGCCGCGCGCGGGCAGCAGCAGCGCGAACAGCAGCGCCGCCGCGAGCGCCAGCGCGGCGTCGAGCGCGAACGTCGCGCGCGCCCCCGCGCGGTCCCACAGCCAGCCGGCCACCGCGCTCGCAGGCAGGAGCGCGGTCCCCACGACGGTGTAGTAGAGCCCGAACGCGGTGGCGCGACTTTCCGCCGGAGCGAGATCACCGACCAGGCTCCGCTGCGAGCCCTCGAGGAGCGCGCTGTGGACACCCAGCAGCGCGAAGCCCGCGACCACGAGGCCCGGCTGCGCGCGCCAGGCCAGCGCCCCGTAGATCCCCGCGAACACGAGGTACGCGGCGAGCAGCATCGGGCGCCGGCCCACGCGGTCGGAGAGGATCCCCACCGGCCAGGAGAGCGCGGCGTAGACCAGGTTGTAGAGTAGGTAGAGGAGCGGGACCCCGCGGCTCTCGAATCCCACCCGGCTCGCGAGCAGGAGCAGGAAGGCGGTGCTGCTGCTCGCGAGCGAGAACAGGCCGGCGACCGCGAGGAAGCGGTAGAAGGGAGCGCCCAGCTCGCGCGCCCCCTCGGCGAGCGAGCGGGGCGCGGCGCCCGTCTCGTGGCGCGGGGCCCGGACCATCGTCGCGAGCACGACCAGCGCGAGCGCCGCCGGGAGGGCGGAGACCAGGAAGATGCGCCGGTAGTTGCCCGGGAACGCACCCAGCATCGCGAACGCGACCAGCGGCCCGATCGCGGCCCCCAGCGTGTCGAGCGCGCGATGGAAACCGAACGCGCGGCCGAGATGGCGCGGCTCGACCGAGTCGGCGATCAGGGCATCGCGCGGCGGGGTGCGCAGCCCCTTGCCGACGCGGTCGCTGAAGCGCAGGCCGAGCACTGCCGGCCACGAGCCGGCCGCCACGAGCGCGGCCTTGGAGACGCTCGAGAGTCCGTAGCCGAAGATCAGGAACGGCTTGCGGCGCCCGATGCGGTCCGAGAGCCAACCCGAAGCGAGGCGGAGCAACGCCGCGGTGCTCTCGGCCACGCCCTCGATCACGCCCAGGCTCGCGACCGAGGCCTTGAGCGTACCGGTCACGAACAGGGGCAGGACCGGGACGATCATCTCGGTCGAGACGTCGGTGAAGAGCGAGGTCAGCCCGAGTGCGACGATGTTGCGGTTGATGCCGGCCGGGGTCCGGCCGCGCGGCGCGGAGGCAGGAGCGGCGACGGGCGCGGGGGCGGCGGCATCCACGGCGAAGGAGCCTAGACAATACCGCCCGACCGGTCCACACGCGTCCTCTGCAGGTCGCGCCCGCCTTCAGTCCCCCGCGACCGGTGCGCGGGCCGCCTCGCCGCGCGAGACCACCACCGCCGCCGCGAGATCGCCGGTCACGTTGAGCGTGGTGCGGCACATGTCGAGGAAACGGTCGACGCCCAGGATCATGCCGATCCCCTCGGGTGGGATACCCACCATGCCGAGGATCATCACCACCACCGGGATGGAGCCGGCCGGCACGCCGGCGGTGCCGATGCCGCCCAGCACGCAGATGAAGCACACCGTGATCTGCTGGGCGAGCGTGAGGTGGACCCCGAAGAACTGCGCCAGGAACAGCACCGTCACGCCCTCGAACAGCGCGGTGCCGTTCTGGTTGGCGGTCGAGCCGATGGTGAGCACGAAGCGGCTCACGTGCGGCGGCAGCTTGAGGTTCTGCTCGGCGACCAGGAGCGACGTGGGCAGGGTCGCGTTGCTCGACGCGGTGGAGAAGGCCGTCACCATCGCGTCGCGCACCGAGCGGAAGAAGAAAACCGGGCTCATGCGCCCGAGCCACCACACCGAGAGCGAGTAGACGCCGAACTGGTGCAGCGCGAGCGCCCCGACGACCACCAGCACGTAGGCGCCGAGCTGCTTCAGGACGTCGAAGCCGAGCCGCGCCGTGAGCGTGAACAACAGGCAGGCCACCCCGACGGGAGCGACCTGGATCACCATCCCCAGCAGCCGCATCACCACGTCGTAGAGGCCCTCCAGCGCCTCCTCCAGCCGTCGCGCCGATTCGGTGCGGGTCACCGCGAGCCCGATGCCGAGGAAGAGCGCGAACACCATGACCGCGAGCATGTCGCCATCGCCCATCGCCTTGACGATGTTGTTGGGGACGAGCCCCACCAGGAAATCCACGCCGGTGCCGCCGCTGGACGGCGCGGCGGCCGGGGCGGCGGAGGCCTGCGCCGCGAGCCGCTGCTTCAAGGCCGGCGAGAGGCCGGTGCCCGGCTTGAAGAGGTTGACCATGCCCACGCCGATCAGGACGGCGATGGTCGAAACCACCACGGTGTAGGCCAGGGTCTTGAGCCCGATCCGGCCGAGGCGCTTGAGGTCGCCCAGCCCCGACACCCCCAGAGCCAGCGCCGAGAGAATGAGCGGGATCACCAGCATGAAGAGCAGCCGCAGGAAGATCTTGCCCGCCGGCTCGGTCAAGTGCTTGACGAACCACTCGAGGCGGGGCGAGGCGCCGAGCGTCAGGTTCGCCGCCACCCCCAGGACCAGGCCGGTGGCCAGCCCGATGAACATGCGAAGGGAGAGTCCGGGGCGCATGGCGCGGCAGTATGGACACAGGCAAATACCCTAGCCAAGCGGAATATGCCGCCGGCGCGCTCGCCGCAAGGGGTTGTATCAACGCCGCCGTCTTGATAACGTCTTATTAGTCACTCGGACCGGCCGCTCGCCGGGTGCCCCGCCTCGGGTGTGTCGAGATCAGCGGGAGTCTCGTCCCTCCTCGAGCGGCCCTTGAATCCTGCCGGGTCCCGCCCGCGCACTCGGATGGTCGCGCGGAAGCTCCGAGCGTCCGGAACCACCGGACGTCGCGTTCAACCACGCTGCAAAACGCACCCTCGAGCTCGGCCATGCGCAAGGACACCGCACGACCCGTCGTCGCCCTCCGAACAGATCGTCGGCGGGCTCACCAAGCCGGTCGGGATGGCGCTCATGCTCGATGGCCGGATCCTGGTGGTCGAGCAGACCACCGGCCGGGTCCGGCTGGTCGTGAACGGCGCGCTCGCCGCCATCGACCCGGTGCTCACGGTCGGCAACGTCAACATCGGCGGCAACGAGCAGGGGCTGCTCGGCATCGCGGTGGATCCCGGATGGCCGGCGCGGCCCTACCTCTACGTCCACTACGACTACGCGGGCACCTTCCGCATCCACATCGCGCGCTTCACGGTGGGCGGCGACCTCAGCTTCACCGGTAACGGCAGCCTCACCATCGACCCCGCCACGCGCTACGACATCCTGACCGACCTCCCCGACAACGCGAACAACCACAACGGCGGAACGCTGCGCTTCGGGCCGGACGGGATGCTCTACATCTCGCTGGGTGACGACGCGACCGGCTGTCCCGCGACCGATCCGACCGTCCTGGTCGGCAAGATCCTGCGCATCGATGTGAGCGCGCTGCCCGCGGGCGGAGGCGGCCCACCGGCCTCGGGCCTCATCACCCCCGCCGACAATCCCCTGGTCAACGACCCGAACGCCAACGCGCGCCTGGTCTGGATGTACGGGCTGCGCAACCCGTTCCGCTTCAGCATCGATCCGGTGTCCGGGAACCTGGCCATCGGTGACGTGGGCGAGAGCCTGCGCGAGGAGGTGGACTACGCCACGGTCCCGGGCAGCGACTTCGGATGGCCGATGCGCGAAGGGGACATCGCGGGCCCGTCCTCGTGTCCCGGAGTCGACCCGTTGACGTTCAAGGGCCCAATCCACGTCTATACCCACAGCGATGGGCAGGCCGTCATCGGCGGCCCGCTGTACCGGTCGAACGGGGGGCCCAACAGCTTCCCCGCCGCGTACGACGGCGACATCTTCCTCAACGACTTCTATTCGCCCTGGCTCCGGCGGCTCAAGGGCTCGGGCAGTTCGTGGAGCCTCGCCGCCACCCCCGGCCAGCCCAATGCCACCGACTGGGGCAGCGGGGCCACCTGGGTCTCGGATTGGCTCGAGACCGCGGATGGCGCGATGCTCTATTGCCGCATGCTGAGCGGCACCGGCTCGGGGCCCGGCTCGATCCGGCGCATCCGCTATGCGGCGCCGGTGGCGGCGACCGCGCCGCCCGGGGGCGCGCTGGAGTTCCGGGCGCCCTACCCGTCGCCGGCACGGGACTTGGTCGCGCTCGACTATCGCCTCGCCGCGGACGCGAGCGTCCGGCTCACGGTCTACGATGTCGCGGGGCGCGCGATCCGGTCGCTGATCGTCGCCGCGGCAGAGCCCGCCGGCGAGCATCACGTCGTCTGGGACGGGCGCGACGATGCCGGCCGCGCGGTCGGCCCCGGCCTCTACCTGGCCCGGCTCTCCGTGGCGGGCGCGGCCCTCGAGCGGCGTCTCGTCCTGACACGATAAGGCGGGCGCTCCGCCGCCCCTCCATTCGAGATTGACGCGCCGGCGCCTCGCCGTGCGATACTGCGCCGATGCACGATCCGCACGCTCGCACGCAGGCCCCCGGCGGCCGAGGATGAGGCTCGCGGCCGTTCTGCCGTTCGTGATCGCGGCATCGCTCGCCTTCGGCTCCCGCGCCAGCGCCCAGTACACCCTGCCGCTGGGCTTCGTCGACGAGCCGGTCGTGGGCGGGTTCGATCAGCCGGTCGGCATGACGCTCCTCCCCGATGGGCGGCTGCTCGTGGTCGAGCGGACCACGGCGCACGTCCGCCTGGCCGTGAACGGTGCCATCGCCGCGAACGATCCGCTGCTGACGGTGCCCAACGTCAACTCGACCGGCGGCGAGCAGGGCCTGCTCGGCATCGCGGTGGACCCCGGCTGGCCCGCCCGGCCCTACCTCTACGTCCACTTCGACTACGGCGGCTCCGCCAACATCCACATCGCGCGTTTCACCGCCACCGGCGACCTGGGGTTCACCGGCAACGGCGAGCTGACCGTCAGTCCGGCCAGCCGCTTCGACATCCTGACCACCCCACCCGACAACGCCGACAACCACAACGGCGGCACGTTGCGCTTCGGTCCCGATGGCATGCTCTACTGCTCGCTCGGAGATGACGCCTCCGGCTGCCCCGCCTTGGACCTCACCGTCCTGGTCGGCAAGATCCTGCGGCTCGACGTGAGCGGCCTGCCCGCGGGCCCGGGCGGGCCGCCGACCCTCGGCGCCATCACGCCCCCGGACAATCCGTTCGTCGGCAACCTCGATCCCAATACGCGCCTGGTCTGGGCCTCGGGCCTGCGCAACCCGTTCCGCTTCGCCATCGATCCCGTGACCGGGTCTCTGGCCATCGGCGATGTCGGCCTCGACACCCGCGAGGAGATGGACGTCGCCACCAGTGGGGGCAGGAGCTTCGAATGGCCGATCCGTGAGGGCGACGTCGCCGGCCCCGCGGCGTGCCCGGGCGCCGACCTCGGGCGGTTCACCGGGCCGGTCTACGTCTATCCGCACCCGAGCGGGGAGGCGGTGATCGGCGGGGTGGTCTACCGGCGGAACGGGGGGGCGGGCAGCTTCCCGGCGGCGTACGAGGGGGACATCTTCTTCAGCGACTTCTACGCGCCGTGGATGCGCCGCCTCAAGGGCGCGGGGAGCGCGTGGAGCCTGGCCCCGGCGGGCGGTCAGCCCAACGCCACCGACTGGGGCACGGGCCCGACGTTCGTCTCCGACTGGCTGGAGGTGCCCGACGGTTCCCTCCTCTACTGCCACATGCTGGGCAACTCGGGCTCGGGGCTCGGCGCCATCCGGCGCATCCGCTACACCGGGACCGCTCCGACGCCGCCCGCGGGGTCGCTGCTCGCGCCCTTTGCCTCGCCGGCCGTGGGGAGCGCCACGCTGCCGTTCACGCTGGTGCGCCCCGCCAGGGTGTCGCTCACGCTCTACGACATCGCGGGCCGCCCGGTGCGCACGCTCATCGCCGGGGAGGCGCGCAACGCGGGTCCCGACCAGGCGTTCTGGGACGGCCGCGGTGACGATGGCCGTGACGCGCCGGCCGGAATCTACGTCGTGCGCTTCGTCGCCGACGGGGTCCGCTCGGAGCGGCGCTTCCCGCTGTTCCGCTGAGGCCGGCCGGCGCGGGGCGGCGCGCCCCCGCCACATGCCACGCCCGCGTCGGCACGACGCCGCCGGCGGCGGCCGCCGTCCTACCGGTCGCGCGCGCCTTCCGCTAGACTCGCGCCGCTGCCGCACCCACCCGACCATCGTAGCGACGCGCCGTGCCAAGCGGCCGCGCGCCGATCTGGAGGACGCCATGAATCCCGCCACCACGCCGGGGATCGCCCCGGTGGAACCCGCCTCGCTGCCGGAGTACGCGCCCACGCCGCTCACCGACTTCTCCGTGCCGGCCCACGCCGCGGCCTTCACCCAGGCGCTCGCCGAGGTGAAGAAAGCGCTGGGGCTCGCGGTGCCGCTGGTGATCGGCGGCGAGCGCCTCCAGGGCGGGAGCACCTTCGAGTCGCGCAATCCCGCCCGCCCGGCCGAGGTGGTGGGAAGGTTCCAGGCCGGCACGGCGGCCCAGGCCGCGCAGGCGGTCGAGACCGCGCACCGCGCCTTCGCGGCGTGGAGCCGGGTCCCGGCGCGCGAGCGCGCGGCCACCCTGCTCGAGGCGGCGCGCCGGATGCGCCAGCGCCAGCACACCTTCTCGGCGTGGATGGTCTACGAGGTGGGGAAGAGCTGGGCCGAGGCCGACGCCGACACCGCCGAGGCCATCGACTTCATGGAGTTCTACGCGCGCGAGATGCTGCGCTACGAGGCACCGGTCCCGCTCACCCAGCTGGCGGGGGAGAAGGACACGATGGTCTACCTCCCGCTCGGGGTGGGCGCCATCATCCCGCCCTGGAACTTCCCGCTCGCCATCTGCGTGGGCATGACCACCGCCGCCCTCGTCACCGGCAACACGGTGGTGGTCAAGCCCTCGAGCGACTCGCCCGCGATCGCCTGGCAGTTCTTCCTGCTCATGGAGGAGGTGGGCCTGCCGCCCGGCGTCTTCAACTACCTCCCCGGCGGCGGGGGCACGGTGGGCGACGCGCTGGTGCGCCACCCGCGCACGCGCTTCGTGTCGTTCACCGGCTCGAAGGAGGTGGGCATCGGCATCCACCGGCTCGCCGCCGACGTCCAGTCCGGGCAGATCTGGCTCCGCCCAGGGCGTCGCCGCCTCGGCGTTCGGATTCCAGGGGCAGAAGTGCTCGGCTTGCTCGCGGGCGATCGTAAGCGACAAGGTCTACGACGCCTTCCTCGCCAGGCTCAAGCCCCTGGTCGAGGCCATCCGCGTGGGCGAGCCCGACCAGGCCGGCATCGCCATGGGCCCGGTCATCAATGCCTCGGCGCGCGACAAGATCCTCGCCTACATCGAGTCGGGGAAGCAGGACGGCCGGCTGGTCGCGGGCGGCGGCCCGGTGGCCGGCAAGGACGGTTACTTCATCCAGCCCACCGTCATCGCCGACCTCGCCCCGACCGCCAAGGTGGCGCGCGAGGAGATCTTCGGGCCGGTGCTCGCGGTCATCCGCACCCGGAGCTTCGACGAGGCGCTCGCCATCGCCAACGGCACCGAGTACGGCCTGACCGGGGCGGTCTACACCCGCGACGCCGCCAAGATCGAGCGCGCCAAGCGCGAGTTCTTCGTCGGCAACCTCTACATCAACCGCAAGTGCACCGGGGCCGTGGTCGGCGCCCACCCGTTCGGCGGGTTCAACATGAGCGGCACCGACTCCAAGGCCGGCGGGCGCGACTACCTGCTGCTCTTCTTGCAGGCCAAGTCGATCGCGGAGCGGATCGGCTGACCGGCTCAGGGGCCGGGCCCTGCCCGGCGCGGCCCCGCCCGGCGCGGCCCCGCGGCGATCAGACGCCCTTCGCCCCCGCGCGGAAGAGGCTCGCGCCGACCGCGATCATCCCCGCGGAGATCACGACCGGCGCCCACACCGGCTGGTACCAGAGCGGGCTCGGCGGTATCAGGAAGAGCAGGTCCATCGTGGTGAGGCTGGTGGGCCACCCCAGCAGGGCGTAGAGCGCCACGTAGTACACGATGTCCCAGACGCCGAAGCTGACCAGGAACGCGCCGAAGCGCGCGCGCAGCCCGTGGCCCGCGAGCCAGGCGACGGCGGCCAGCATGACCAGGGTGGCGATCTCGCGCGTCTGCTCGGTGGGCAGCAGCCATGGCAGCGTCTGGATCCGGCGCATTACCTCGGCGACCGCGGGCATGCCCTCGCCGCGGGGCAGGCCGATGAGCCCGCGGATGTAGACCACCACCACGCCCTCGAGCCAGCCCATCGCCGCCGCGAACAGGATCAACGCGCCGAGGCGCCGCCCGGCGGAGGCCCGAGGCGTTGGGGCGGCGTCGGCGCTCACGAGCTCCGCTTCCGCGCGGGCTTGGAGCCGGCCCGCGGCGCGGCCTTCGCCCGCGGCCTGGATGCCGCCGCGGCCGGCTTGGGCTTCGCGGTGCGCTTCGTGGCCGTCGCGGGAGGGGCCGCGCGCGCGGCCTTCCCGGCCGGTCCCGGCGCCGGGACGATCGTCGTCGGCGCGCCGCCCGCCGCCGCAGGCTTCGCGCGCCGCAGCGCCTGCTCGAAGCGGTCGAAGGGGAGCGTGTTGAGCACGTCCTCCTTGGTGAGCCCGGCGCGCCGGGCCGCGAACAGGCCGTAGCGGATGTGGTCGAGCTGCGCGGTGCTGTGGGCGTCGGTGTCGATCACCATGCGCACGCCCTTCTCCTTCGCGAGCCGCGCGTGCGCGTCCTTCAAGTCCATGCGGTCGGGCTGGGCGTTGATCTCCATCGCCACCCCGGTCTCCGCGGCGCGCTCCAGCACCCGCTCCATGTCGAAGCGGGCGGGCTCGCGGCTCGGCATCAGCCGTCCGGTCGGATGCGCCATCGCGTGCACCGCGGGGTGGGAGAGCGCTCGCAGCACGCGCTCGGTCATGGCGGGCGCGGGCAGGTCGAGGCGCGAGTGGAGCGAGACGATCACCCAGTCCAGCATCGCCAGGCCCTCGTCGTTCAGGTCGAGCGCGCCGTCGGCCAGGATGTCCACCTCCAGGCCGTGCAGGACGCGGATGTCGGGGACCTGCTTGCGCACCGCGGCGATCTCTTGGGCCGAGCGGCGCACGCGCTCCTCGTCGAAGCCGCGCCCGAACCCGATCGCCTTGGAGTGCTCGGTGATCGCGCAGTAGGCGTAGCCGCGGTCGCGTACGGCCCGCACCATGGTCTCGAGCGTGTCGCGCCCGTCGCTCCGGTCGGTGTGCATGTGGAGGTCGGCGACCAGGTCCTTGGGCTCGATCAGGCGCGGCAGGGTGCCCGCGCGCGCGCGCTCGATCTCGCCCAGCGCCTCGCGCAGCTCGGGCGGGATCCAGGCCAGGCCGAGCGCCCGGTAGACCTCCTCCTCGGTGCGGCCGGCCACGGTCTTGTCGCCGCGGGTGAGGCCGTACTCGTTGAGGCTCAGGCCCCGCTCGATCGCGAGCTTGCGCAGCTCGATGTTGTGCTCCTTGCTGCCGGTGAAGTAGAGCAGGGCGGCCCCGAACGACTCGGGGGGCACCAGCCGCAGGTCCACCTGCAGGCCATTTCTCAGACGCACCGACGACTTGGTCTCGCCGCGGCCCAGGATCTCGACGACGTCGCCGTGCTTGGTGAACGCCTCCATGACCGTCTCGGCCGAGCCGCCCGTGACCAGCAGATCCAGGTCGCCCACGCTCTCCTTGCGGCGGCGGAACGAGCCGGCGCACTCGACCTGCTCGACCCCGGGGAGGGCGCGGATGTGCTCGGCCAGTGCTCCCGCCACCGCCCAGGCGCCGGCGAGCGGCACGCGGCCCACCCACTGGCTCGCGGCCGCCAGGGCCTTGAGCACGTTCTGCTCGACCTTCTCGCCGAATCCTGGCAGCTCGCGCAGCTGGCCGGCCCGGGCCGCCGCCTCGAGGCCGGCACGATCCTTGACCCCAAGGGTCTCGAACAGCGTCTTCACCCGCTTGGGCCCCAGGCCCTGCAGCTCGGTCAGGGCCACCACCTCGACCGGGATCTTCTTCCGCATCTCCTCGTAGAGGTCGGTGGTCCCGGTCTTAACGACGTCGCGGATCTTCTGCGCCAGGTCCTTGCCGATGCCGGGGAGCGCCTCGAGGGCACCCTCCTCACCGGCCAGCGCCTCGACCGGCTCGCCGTGCGACTCGACCACGCGCGCCCCCTCGCGGTAGGCGCGCACGCGGAACGGATTGGCGCCGTCGATCTCCAGCATGGTGGCGAGCCGGGCGAAGACGCGGGCGACGTCGGCGTTGGTCATGATGTGTCCCTCAGGCCTCTCCGATCCGCTTCAGGAACCCCGCCTCGTCGACGATGCTCAATCCCAGCTTCTTCGCCTCGTCGAGCTTGGAGCCCGCCCCGGGCCCGGCCACGACCAGCGTCACCTTCTTGCTGATGCCCGAGGCCACCCGCGCGCCCGCGGCCTCGGCCTTCTTCGCGGCCTCGGGCCGGGTCATCTGCTCCAGGGTCCCGGTGAACAGCACGATCTGGCCCGCGAGCGGCTGCGGGCCCTTGGTACGCTTCTCGGCGACCGGGCGCACGCCCGCCTGCGTGAGCCGATCCAGCACCCGCCGGTTGCGCGCGCTGGAGAAGAAGTGGCGCACCGACTCCGCCACCTCGGGGCCGATGCCGTGGATCTCCTGCAGCGTCTCCTCGTCGGCCTCGAACAGGGGATCGAGCCCGCCGTAGTGGTCGGCGAGCAGGCGCGCGACGGTGCCGCCCACGTGCTCGATGCCGAGGGCGAACAGGAACCGGTCGAGCTTGGGGCGCTTGCTGGCCTCGATGGCCGCCATCAGGTTCTCGATCGACTTCTCGGCGAACCCCTCGAGCCCGGCCAGGTCGATCGGGGTGAGCCGGTAGATGTCGGCGAGGTCCTCGAGCAGCCCGGCCTCCATCAGCTGGCGCACGGTCTTGCCGCCCAGGCCGACGATGTCCATGGCCCCGCGCGCGGCGAAGTGCTCGAGGTGGCCGGCCAGTTGGGCCGGGCAGGCGAGGCCGTTGGTGCACAGGTGGTAGGCGCCTACCCGGTCCACGCGCGCGCCGCAGACCGGGCACTTGCGCGGCATCTGGAACGGCTCGGTGCCGCGCGGGCGCTGGTCCTTGAGCACCTCGACCACCTCGGGGATGACGTCGCCGGCGCGCCGCACCCGCACCGTGTCGCCCACGCGCACGTCCTTGCGCTCCACCTCGTCCTGGTTGTGGAGCGTGGCCCGGCTCACCGTCACGCCCGAGACGTCCACGGGCTGGAGCTGGGCCACCGGCGTCAGCTTCCCGGTGCGTCCCACCTGCACCACGATGTCCACGATCCGGGTCACCTCCTCGCGGGGCGGGAACTTGAACGCCACCGCCCAGCGCGGCGAGCGCGAGCGCACGCCGAGCAGCTCCTGCCAGTCGCGGCGGTCCACCTTGATGACCACGCCGTCGATCTCGTAGGGGAGGCGGTCGCGGCGCTCGCGCAGGCGCTCGTGGAACGCGATCGCCTGGTCGAGCCCCGCGCACACGGCGATCTCGGTCTCGACGTGGAAGCCCCAGCCGCGCAGCGCCGCCAGCATCGCCTGCTGGCTCGCGAGGGTGACGCCCTCGGCGCGCATGACCTCGTAGGCGAACAGGTCGAGCCGGCGCGACGCCGTGATCTTGGGGTCCAGCTGGCGCACGGTGCCGGCCGCGGCGTTGCGGGCGTTGGCGAACGGCTCGTCGCTCGCCTCGATCAGCCGCCGGTTGAGCGCCGCGAACTCGCTGAGCGGCATGATGGCCTCGCCGCGCACCGCCACCAGGCCGCGCGGGCTCCCGCCCGGGCCGCCGCCGGCGAGCTTGAGCGGGAGGGCGCGGATGGTGCGCAGGTTGGCGGTGATGTCCTCGCCCACCTCGCCGTCGCCGCGGGTCGAGCCGCGCACGAACACGCCGTCCTCGTAGACCAGCTCGACCGAGAGCCCGTCGAACTTGGGCTCGGCCACGTAGGCCACGGTCTCGACCTCGAGCGCCTTGCGCACCCGGCCGTCGAACTCGCGCAGCTCGTCGGCCGTCATCAGCGAGTCGAGCGAGAGCATGGCACCGGCATGCCGCGTCTTCTGGAACGCGGTGCGCAGCTCGCCGCTCACGCGCTGGGTGGGGGAGTCGGGCGAGCGCAGGTCGGGGAACTGCTCCTCGAGCCCGATCAGCTCGCGCATCAGCCGGTCGTACTGGGCGTCGGCGATGGCGGGCTGGTTGAGCACGTAGTAGCGGTGGTCGTGTCCGCGGATCTCCTCGGACAGCGACTCGATCCGCTTCCTGGCCTCGGTGCGCGTCATCGGGCGGATGGGGTAGGCTGGACTTGAGAAACCGCTTTAAGTGGATGGCCGAAGCCGTGCACGGGGAAGGGCAGGGCCTGACGAACCCCCTCCGCCGGTCCGGGCATCATCAGGGATGAGGTCACCGCGCGAGAGTAGCCTCGGCACCGGTGGCCGCGCAACGGCGCCGTGGCGGGAGGAGGATCGTATGTGGTGGGAAGGCGTGCGAGCGGGCGCCGCTCAAGACCATGGGCCAGCGCTGGGTGGTGCGCCTGCCGCACCAGCGCACGCTGCTGCTCTCGATGGAGTTCAACTTCATCGCCCTCTGGGCGCTCTTCAAGTTCTACATGAAGTGGGACCGGCGCCTGCTGCCGGCCCCCACCGAGCCGGCGCTCGCGGTGATCGGCGCGCTGCTCGTGGCCGCCGGCGCGGCGCTCAACGTGTGCGGGAAGGTCCGGCTCGGGCGGTGGTTCTCGGCCGCCTTCGGCGTGAAGGTGGGACATGAACTCGTCACCGACGGGCCCTACGCGATCACCCGGCACCCCATCTACTCGGGACTGCTCGCGATGGTGTACGGTTCCGCCATCGCCTGGGACAGCGCCTTGACCCTGCTCCTCGCCCTCCTGCTCACGATGACGCTGTTCTTCCACACCGTCTACGAGGAGTCGCTGTTCGAGCGGCACTTCGGCGACGCGTGGCGCGACTACCGCCGCCGCGTGCCCAGGCTGGTGCCGTTCACCACTCCGGGGGGGAAGTCGTGAGCGAAGAGAGCCAGGGGGCCTCGGTCGAGGCGCGATCGGCCACGTTCGCGCAGCTGGCCCGCCCGGCGCTGGAGAAGCACCTGCCCGGCGCGACGGGCCCGAGCGTGCATTGGCACCTGGGCGCCAACGAGGCGTGGGTCCGCCTCCCGCGGCCGGATGGTCTCTTCGAGTACTTCGGACTGCGCCGGCACCTTGACTCGGTGACCGGCGAGGTCGGCATCTCCCGAACGCTCTCCGGACTCGCCGCGCTCCCGCTGGTCCACACCCCGCCGGCGCGCGGCGCGCGCGGGTTTCGCATCCGCCTCGGCGACATCCTGGACGAGGAGGATCGCTGGTGGCCGGCAGGCGACAGTGAGCCTCAGGTGGTCGAACGCCTGGAGGAACTGGCGCTCCTGCTGGCCGTGAAGGGCGGGGCCTGTCTCCGCCGCTGGAGCGGGGCGGACGCGTGAGCGGCGAGTCGGCCCCGCGGGCCACGGTCGGTAGCGAGTCGCTCGAGCGCGCCTTCGGGGGCACGGCCGCTTGCAACGCCTGTGGCGCGCGCGTCGCCGAGTACCGCGTGGTGGCGCTCTTCCTGCACGAGACCGCGGCGATCCGGGCCTACTGCGCCCGCTGCTATCCGGCCGCCGCGGACGGCGACTATCACGCGGGCGGCGACGGTCTGCGGCTCGACTACGCGGCGTTCGCCGCGCGCTTTGGAGCCCCCGGGCCGCCCCCGCCGCCCACGACGCCGGTGGACCGGATGCTGGCGGCCCTGGTGGCCGATCCCGCCCTGCGCCTGCTCGCGCCGGGCTCGGAGGCGGTCGCGCGACGGCGGCGCCGGGTGCCCTACCCCGTGCGGGTCGGCTTCGCGCTCGACGGCGCCACGTCTGAGGCGCGGATGAGCGTGGCGCCCGACGGGCGGATGACGGATCTCGCCGGCGACCCCGCCGCGTGCGATCGCGTGCGCGCGCTGCTCGCGGGAATCTAGGCGCTCACGGCCACACCATCGCCGCCACACTGACCACCGAGCCGTCCTCCTCGACCGACGGCAGGTAGGCGAGCAGGCGTCCGGCGCCGGGCTCGGCGCAGCGCAGCATCGCGTAGGTGGCCCCCCAGCCGCAGATGCGCGTCGAGTCCTCGTGGGCGGCGATCGCCTGGTACCAGCCGTCGGCGTCCCCGCGGGCGGCCGCCGCCAGTGCGGCCTCGTCCTTGGCTTTCACTTCGCCCTGCACGCGCTCGTCGAGCGCCGGGTCGCCGAAGCGTGGGCCCACGTGCGAGAGGTCGACGCCCGCGACGTGCACGGTACCGCCGCCCTGCGCGCGTTCGGTCTCGCGCACCGCCGCCACCAGCGCCTCGAAGTCCGGGTCGTCGTGCGGGGTCTGGCCCTCGGCGAGCAGGCCGTGGAAGCCGCCGCAGAGGATGGGGACCAGCGTGAACGGCCGCTCCCCCAGCCGCCGCTTGAGGTAGAGCGTCTGGAACTCGATCGAGTGCTCGAAGCGATGCGCCAGCTCGCCGTGCCAGGCGACCTCGCCCAGCCGCGCGGCCAGCGCGTCCACGAACGCGGTGTCGCAGGAGACCCGGCCGAACGGCGTCTCGAAGTGCTTGCGGGTGAGCGCCAGCGCGTCGCCCAGCAGCGAGTGTCCGGTGCCGTAGACGATGACGCGCAGCGGCCCCGGTGGCGGGTCGCCCAGCTCGAGGTAGCCGCGGGCGATGGTGGCGCCCGCGCGCCGCGGGTCGAGGTGCGGGACGAGCAGGGCCCGCGGCCGCGCGCCGGCCGCCGACTTGGGCTCACCGGCCTCGTCGCGCAGCCGCTCCGCCGCGGCGAAGTGCCCGTCGATCAACTTGGCCAGGGCTTCGGGCGCCTCGGGATAGGCGTGCCCGCCGAGGGCCGCCTGGCGGATCTCGAGCGCGTGGTAGGCCTCGCGCAGCTCCCGGTAGACCTGCTCGAAGCGGGGGGAGTCGAGCAGCAGCATGCGGTCCAGCTGGGCGACGAACTCCTTCACGTAGACGCCGGCGCGCACGTCCTTGCTCGCCCGCACCACCGCGGCGCTGATGTCGTTGAGCGAGAGGCTCCCGTCCAGCAGCCGGATCATGTCGAGCGCCTCGACCCGCAGGGCCACCGGGGCCGGCATCACGGCGAGCGGATCGTTGACGACCAGCACGTCGCGCTCGCCCTCGCGCATCACCATGATCTCGAGCGGCCGCAGCCGCGGATACTCGGGCAGGTCCTCGGGCTCCGGGCCGGCCACGCCGGGCGGGAGCACGATGCGCGGTCCGGCCGCCGGGGCCGCGGGCGCGTCATCGGGCGCGA
>VBPB01000197.1:7795-8111 GCA_005893365.1 Candidatus Eiseniibacteriota bacterium | reverse complement strand
TACGCTCTTACCGCCGTCTCCGGGCACCTCAACATCGGGCATCGGCACCTGCTGCCCGTGTACCCGCCGTTGTTCGTCCTGGCGGGGGCGTCCGCCCACTGGCTGGACCGGCGCCGCGCAGCGATGGCGGCGGTACTCGTGGTCGCGCTGGCGCTGCTCGGGTTCGAGACACTCGACCGATTCCCCAACTACCTGGCCTACTTCAACCAGGTCGTCGGCGGTCCAAGGAACGGTTACCGGCACCTGGTCGACAGCTCGCTCGACTGGGGCCAGGACCTCCCGGCGCTCAAGCAGTACCTCGTGGCCCAAGGTCTCG
>VBPB01000197.1:0-7786 GCA_005893365.1 Candidatus Eiseniibacteriota bacterium | reverse complement strand
GGCGCTCAAGCAGTACCTCGTGGCCCAAGGTCTCGACGCCGACCGCGCGCGCGTCCATCTCTCGTACTTCGGCCGCGGCCGGCCCGAGCGCTACGGCATCCACGTCGATCGTCTCGATACGCAGCAGCCGGCCGACACCTCGGGCGTGCCGCGGCCGCGGGGCTACGACGGCGGCGTCTACTTCATCAGCGCCACGAACCTCCAACCCGTGGTGCTGACGCCGGCCGGGCCCTGGAACCGGCAGTACGAAGCCCTCTACCAGCAAGCACTCGCCATGGAGCACGACCTGGCCGCGGCGGCCGGCGACCCGGCGGCGCGCGCGCGGCTGCTGGCGATGATGCCCGAGGAGGACTGGCTGCGTTCGCGGGCGTTCCTCGAGAAGCTCAGGTCGGCGCGATTCCGGGCCTACCTGCGGCAGCGCGAGCCCGACGACGAGGTGAACTACTCGATCCTGGTCTACCGGGTGAGCGACGAGCAGGCCCGCCAGGCGCTGGCCGGGCCCATGCCCGAGGACGGCCCCTCGCTGCTGCAGAAGGCGATGGACGAGAACTGAAGCCGGGTGGGCGGGGCCACGGGGCGGCAGCCCCGGCCCGCGAAGTCGGTGCTGTCCAAGGGCCCGCGGCAGGCTATGATGCGCACCCGCACGACGGCCGTTGACCCCCCTCCGCCAATGAAAGGGACCCCCCGATGGCCCCCGCCGCGCAGACTTCCGGCAAGACCGCCACCACCGCACTCTCCCCCGAGAGCCTCACCGACCTGCGCGCCCAGCTGCGCGGCAGCCTGTGCCTGCCGGGGGAGAACGGCTACGACGAGGCGCGCACGATCTGGAACGCCATGATCGACCGGCGCCCGGCGTGCATCGTGCGCGCCGCGGGGGCCAACGACGTGCTGCGCGCCGTCGAGTTCGCGCGGCGGAACGGCCTGCGCCTGGCGGTGCGCGGCGGCGGGCACAACATCGCGGGGAACGCGGTGTGCGACGGCGGGCTGATGCTCGACCTGACGCCGATGAAGTCGGTGCGGGTCGATCAGGGCAAGCGCACGGTGCGCGTCGAGCCCGGCGTGACGCTCGGGGAGCTGGACCGCGAGACGCAGGCCTTCGGCTTCGCCGTGCCGGTCGGCATCAACTCGACCACCGGCATCGCCGGGCTGACGCTGGGTGCGGGCTTCGGCTGGATCAGCCGCAGCCTCGGCCTGTCGATCGACAACCTGATCGGCGCCGACGTGATCACCGCCGACGGTCGCCTGATCCATGCGAGCGAGACCGATGAGCCCGAGCTGTTCTGGGCGATCCGCGGCGGGGGCGGCAACTTCGGCGTGGTCACCTCGTTCGAGTTCAAGCTGCACCGCGTCGGCCCCGAGGTGCTCTCGGGCCTCGTCATCCATCCGATCGCGCAGGCCGGGGAGCTGCTGCGGGCGTACCGCCGCCTCTCGGCCGAGGCGCCCGATGAGCTGGCGGTGTGGTTCGTCCTGCGCAAGGCGCCGCCGCTGCCGTTCCTGCCCCCCGAGTGGCATGGGAAGGAGATCCTCGCCTTCGCCGCCTGCTACCACGGCGATCTGGCGAAAGGGGAGCCGGCGATGGCGCCGCTGCGTGCCCTGGGCAAGCCGATCGCCGACGTGATCGCGCCGCACCCGTTCGTGGCCTGGCAGGCCATCCTGGATCCGCTGCTGGCGCCGGGCATGCGGAACTACTGGAAGTCGCACAGCTTCAAGACGATCAGCGACGGGGCGATCGACACGCTGATCGCCTTCGCGCACAAGCTCCCCTCGCCCGAGTGCGAGATCGCCTTCGCCCAGCTGGGCGGCGCGATCAACCGCGTGCCGGCCGCGGCGACCGCCTATCCGCACCGCGACATCAACTACGTGGTGAACATCCACACCCGCTGGGGCAGCGCCGCGCAGGACGCGACCTGCATCGCCTGGGCGCGCGGATTGTTCGACGCGCTCACCCCGCACGCGACCGGCGGCGTCTACGTCAACTTCATGCCCGAGGACGAGGAGGAGCGCGTCCGCGCGGGAGCCTACGGCGCGAACTACGACCGGCTGGTGCGCGTCAAGTCGAAGTACGACCCCGGCAACCTGTTCCGGGTCAACCAGAACATCCGCCCGGGAGTCTGAAGGGAGGCAGCGGTTGGGCGCGCAGGAGCTCGGGACGTCGTTGGCCTCGCTCGAGGCCCGCGCGCGTGAGTTGGACACCTCGTCGCAGGCGCTGTCGGAGTGGCTCGAGCACCTGACCCGCTTCGCGGCGGAGTTCGTGGCCGCCAACGCGGACGGGCCCGCGTTCCACGGCGAGGGCGCCGGTCCCCCGCCGCGCACGCCCCTGCCGACCACCGCCGCGCCCTTCGAGGCGGTCCTGGCGGAGTACCGCGAGGCGGTGCTGACGCGCAGCCTGGTGCCGACATCGGGGCGGTTCTTCGGCTATGTCCCCGGCGGCGGGTTGCCCAGTGCGGCGTTCGGCGACTTCCTGGCGGCGCTCACGAATCCGTACGCCAGCGTCTACGGCGCCTCGCCCGGCGCCGCCCAGATCGAGAACAGCGCGGTCCAGTGGCTGGTCGAGATGATCGGCTACCCGGCGGGCGCCTGGGGCACGCTGCAGAGCGGCGGCTCGCTCGCGGCACTGACCGCGGTGGTGGCGGCGCGCGAGACCCGGCCGCCGGCCGATTGGGCGCGCGGCGTGGTCTACCTCACCGACGAATGCCATCTCTCGATCCGCAAGGCGCTGCACATCGCGGGCCTTGGGCCTCTCCCGGTGCGCTCCGTGCCGGTCGACGACCGGCTGCGGATGTCGGTCCCCGAGTTGGCGCGACGGATCGAGGAGGACCGGCGCCGCGGCCTGCTCCCGTGGATGGTGTTCGCGAGCGCCGGGACGGTGAACACCGGGGCGGTCGATCCCCTGGACCAGATCGCGGCGGTCGCGGCGGCCGCCGGCCTGTGGCTGCACGTCGACGCGGCCTACGGCGGGTTCTTCATCCTGACCGAGCGCGCGCACGCCCTGCTCGCGGGCATGGCCCGGGCCGACTCGGTGGTGCTGGACCCGCACAAGGGGCTGTTCCTGCCCTACGGGTGCGGCGCGGTCCTGGTCCGCGACGGCGACGCGCTGCGCAAGGGCTTCGCCTTCACGTCCAGTTACCTCAAGGACGTCCACGCCGGCGGAGAGGTGTCCCCGGCCGACTACTCGCCCGAGCTGACCCGGCACTTCCGCGGGCTGCGGCTGTGGATGAGCCTCAAGCTCCACGGCGTCGAGCGCTTCCGCGCGGCGCTGGAGGAGAAGCTGATCCTGGCGCAGCTGGCGCACGAGGGGCTGCTGGAGATGCCGGGGATCGAGACCGTCCAAGCACCCCAGCTCTCGTGCGTCGCCTTCCGCGTGCGCGGCGAGGGGGACCAGGCGACCGAGCGGCTCCACGCGCGCGTGCTGGCGCGCGGCCGCGTGCAGCTCAGCTCCACCCGGCTATGGGGAAGGCACTATCTGCGCCTGTGCATCCTGTGCTTCCGGAGCCACCTGAGCGACGTGGAGGAAGCGCTGGCCGAGATCGCCGCCGCGATCGCCGCGGACTAACGCCGCGGTCGCGGAGGCCGCGGCAGGGCGCCCGCGGGGGGTCGCGGGGGAAGGTCTACCGGTGCAGGTCGAAGCCGCACCCCGCCCGCACCGACCAGCCGCTGAAGTCCACCGGCACGGTCTGACTATCGACCACCGAGTTGGTCCCGTTGTCGGAGATCTGGAACGTGCCTGGCATGGAGCCCATCGCGCGCCACTGGTAACCAGCCTGGATGAAGCCGGCCACGCCGTTGGGCGCGGTCCGGTCGAAGCCGAAGAACGCTCCGTAGGTCCGGCGCTCGCGGTACGAGGTGAAGTTCTCGTAGTAGGTGCCGTGGACGTTCTCGAGCGCGAAGGCCTCGTCGGCCCGGCCGCGACTGAGCGCCGCGGTGCCGCCGAAGGTGAAGCCCCCCAGCGAGCGCAGGCGCACGGCGGCCTCGAGTCCGGTCTCCCTCATGCCAAACGTGAAGTCGTTCTTGTAGAGGAACCCCGTCTGGCGATACTCGTAGTCGTCCCGGGTGTGCTGCCGGCCATAGGTGGCGCCGACCCGGAGGAAGGGCACGATCCAGAGTCCCGCGCTCACCGCCGCTCCGTACCCCGGACTCACCGGATGAGCGGACACCGGCACCCCGCCTGCCGCCGCCCAACCGATGTCGGCGGCGATGGCGTCGTTGACCGCGTGCATCATCTGCCGATTCCCGCCGAACCCGACGCGAACGTACGGAGCGAAGAGGGCGTGGGCGGGGGTGGCATGCAGGCAGGTCAAGAGCAGGCATGCGGTCAGGGACAGCCGGGCGCACGACATGGGCTCCTCCGTGATCTCATGGGTCAAGGCGAGTCTCCGGGGTATCGGCACCCGCGAGACATGGCTTGAACCAATGCCCGAGATCACGCCGGAGGGGCGGCCGGGGGCGAGGGTGGTGTCGGACGGGCGCCGGCCGGCGCCCGGCGCCTGATCGTCCGCCGAGCGCAGCCCGACACGCGACCGCTAGTGCCGCCCTTCCGGCTGCTCGGTCCCCGGGTCCGAGGGCGGCGCCAGGTCCACGACGCGGGGGGTGAGCATCACGAAGCTGCGCGTGGTCGTGCGCGTGGTCTCGTTGCGCGAGAACAGGAAGGGCAGCACATGACCGATGATCGGCAGGGTGCGGCGGACCCGCTGCTCCGACTCGCGCTGGAAGCCGCCGAGCAGGACCGTCTCCCCGTCCTTCACGATCACCGTGTTCTCGACCATCTGGCCGTCCTTCACCGGGCTGCCCGAGATCTGGTTGACGAAGGTGGTGAGTTCGGCGCGGATGTTGAGCGTCAGGTAGCCGCTCTGGCCCAGGGACGGGAGGACGCTCAGCTTGAGGCCGGCGTCCATCGAGTCGGTGGCGAACAGGTTGGTGAAGGTCGAATAGCGCGTCACGTAGGTGGCGCGCTGCCCGTCCAGGATGTCGGCGCGGCGGTTGTTGAGCGTCAGGATGCGCGGGGCGTTGCGCGTGGTGAGTGCGTTGTTCTCCTCCAGCAGGCGGAGGCTGTTCGCGACGTTGACGTTGGCGCTTGCGCTCAGCTCGCGGAACGTGTTCCTGTCGCTTGATCGCTTGAACTCCTCCCAGCGGAAGGCCAGGTAGGCGCCTGATGAGCGCACCAGCTGGTCCCAGTCGATGCCGAGCGCCCGGGCCTTCGTCTCGTTCACCTCCACGATGCGGGCCTCGATGGCGATCTGGCGCGGCGGCAGGTCCGCGGCCTTCGCCAAGGCCTCGACCGCGGCGACATCGGCCGGCTCGCCCGAGAAGATGAGCAGGTTGGCGGCGTCGTTACCGCATGCCCTCCGGTGGTGTCCCGCCACTCGACCAGGCCGCGCGCGTCGGTGAACCGCACGCCGATCATCTCCGAGAGTTCGCCCGGCGGTACGTAGGCGGGTTTGAGGTACACCACGCGCGGGGAACTGTCCCCGGGCTCCGAGGCTCGGGCCGTCGTGATGGTCAACAGCCCTGACAGCACGAGTACGACCGGAAGGCACCGCATGGGTGGACTCCTCGATGAGCAGCCTGCCGCATGCAGCGGCATCAGGGGGGGCAGGAGAGAGTAGCCCAGCGCGGGCGTGTGTGCCCACCGGGGATTCACGGGCCCCCAGCAGGGGGGTCTGGACCCGCCACCCATCGAGCGCGAATGCCTTACGCGGCAGCGCGGAAGTTGGCGTCGGCACCGCTCCTGCGCGCCCACCGGATCGAGACCTACGCCTTCATGCTGAGCGGGCTGGCGTTCGTGCTGTCCTTCTGGTCGGTCTCGCTCATCCACGCGATCTCCTTCGTCCGCTGGCCGGCGGACCTGGTGCACTACTTCTTCTACTTCGGATTGGCGTTCTGCGAGTGCCTGACCTTCATGGCGATGGACCGCCCGCGGGACTGGTTCGGCTTCATGCTGGTGAGCTTCCTCGTCACCTGGGCCCTCTATCTCTACGACTACCGGCTGATGCTGCGCCACCGCGGGGCGGTTCCGGCCGGCGCGGCGCAGCAGGCGCTCTACGAGCACGTGGTCCGACGCCAGCGTTACGAGATGGTGGTCCTGGTGCCCGCGGGCGTGGCGTTCAGCCTGGTGGCCTGGGCCGTGGTGGGACGCCGGGCGTCGGCCGCGCTGCCGATGGCGCTGGCGCAGCTCGGGTTCGCGGCCGTGTTCGTCGTCAGCTTCGTGCGCAGCTTCGCAGAGCGGCAGCGCCGCATCGACGCCTGCCTGAACGACGAAGGCTAAATGGAATCGTCATTAGGTGCGCCGAGCGGGCGTCGGGTCAGTTGCCGGGATGATACGCTCGCT
Organism: Candidatus Eiseniibacteriota bacterium; assembly: GCA_005893365.1. GTDB lineage: Bacteria > Eisenbacteria > RBG-16-71-46 > RBG-16-71-46 > RBG-16-71-46 > WS-11. The sequence continues at coordinate 1,461 of VBPB01000197.1, read as the reverse complement.
CCGTGTGGCCGCGGAGTTGCGAGCGGTAGAAGTAGACGTCCCTCAGATCCCCGGTGGCGTAGCGCTCCGCCTGGTCACGGAAGTGCGGAGAGCCGGGATCCCCACTCTCGCCTCCGGCGGTGACCGCCTTCGCCCGCACGCTGTCGGCGAACTCGACCACGGCGAGGAAGCTGTTGCCGCTCGAGCCGTACCATTTCCTGGCGTTGGGGGAGGGCTTCCCCGCGAACGATGCCAGCGAGCCCCAGATGCCCGAGGTGAAGGCGATCGGGATGCTGGGTTGCGCATCGTCGAAGCGGGGCGCGATATCGTCGTTGAACCGCTGGAACCGGTTGATCTCACCCCAGGGTAGCTTCCAGGTCCCGAAGCCTCTCGTGAGGCTGTCCACCGCCGCGGCCAGCGCGCCGATCAGCTGGCCCGCGGGGGCGCGCTGCGCGATGTAGGTCTGGGCCGTGAGGCCCGCGGCCTTGGCGCTGTCGCTCGTCGCCCGTACCGCGAAGGATCCCCAAGCCACGGCGAGCGAGGTGGGGATCGAGGCGAGCCCCCAGCGGTCGTCCCAACCGCGCAGCGTCGCGATCGGTTCCGCCAGCCGGCGCGCGAGCGAGTCCGTCGCCGGGGCCTGGTCGTAGGCGCGTAGCAAGGCTGGGATCAAGCGCTCGAACGCCGGCAGGTAGTTGTCGAAGGCTGCCGCCGCGAGGCTGCTCATGGTCCAATCCCTGGCACCCGTCAGGAGGCGAAGCGCGTGGGCCCCCCGCGGGGACTCCTCGAGGCCGGTTTCGACGTAGCGCGGGAACGCATCGCGATGCGGACTGGCGGGCCCCGCCGCGGACCACGGCCAATTGTTCGAATTGTAGAGCCAGCCGACGGACGGGTTGAGGAGATTCGGCGTCTCGTCGACGGACAGCAGGCCGCGATAGGCCGTGGCGGTATCGCTGCCGTCCACCGGCTGGGTCCAGTCGAAGCGATCGTCCCGCCGCGGGATGTAGTTGGAATGGAAGTACGCGATGTTCCCGCGTGCGTCGGCGAACACCGTGTTGTTGGAAGAGTTCGCGTGCAGCCGCATCACCCGGCGGAATGCGGTGTAGTCGGCGGCCTTGGTGCGGGTGAACGATTGGGTGAGTGCCGCCACCGGCTTCCACATGAGCCTCACGCTCACCCATCGCTCGCCCAGCGTCCGGACCACCGGGCCGTGCCGCGTGAAGTAGGCCGTGAAGGTCCGGGTGGCCATGCCACCGGTGGTGCGGAAGGGCACCGTGATGGTGCGCCGGGCCAGCGGCAGCTCGCGGTCCCCGTCGCGGCAGACCCAGGCGTCGCCTCGCTTCGTCACGAGCTCGGCGAAATCGTCGATGTTGTCCACGCCGCTCGAGGTGTGCATCCAGCCCGCGGTGCGGTTGAAGCCCTGGTAGACGAAGAACTGGCCCCAGGTCACGGCCCCGTAGGCGTCGAGTCCCTGGTCGCTCACCA